>CAZOEX010000030.1:0-15246 GCA_964578925.1 uncultured Gemmatimonadota bacterium
TCCAGTCGGCAGCGGTCGCCATTCCGTTCGCCAGCGGTCCAACGCCCGTTCCCGCCACGTAGAAGTCCTTCGTGGAGCCGGCCCGCGACCAGATCGCGATCCCGATGTAGAGGGCGAACGTGGCCGCGACGAGGAGGAACGTCCAGGCCTGTACGTTCACCAGCCACGCTCCATCCGGCGTCCGTCTCCCGGTTCGTCGACGTCGAACTCGCGGTCGAGCCGGTTCATGAGCCAGA
The DNA here is from genome assembly GCA_964578925.1 of uncultured Gemmatimonadota bacterium. Taxonomy (GTDB): domain Bacteria; phylum Gemmatimonadota; class Gemmatimonadetes; order Palauibacterales; family Palauibacteraceae; genus JARFPW01. The sequence goes on from CAZOEX010000030.1 coordinate 237, forward strand.
CGTAGACGAAGATCAGCGCCACGAATACGTAGATGGAGCCCTGCTGGGCGAACCAGAAGCCGACGGGGAAGCCCGTGCCCGGGATCGTCCACTCGTTCAGGGGTTCGGCGAGGAGGATGCCGAATCCGTACGACGTGGTGAACCAGGCGGCCAGGAGAATCGTGACGTAGCGGACGTTGCGTCGCCAGTACGCAGCGTGACGGTCGCGTATGCCCGGATCGGAGCGTTCGGACTCGGGGCCGGCGGGAGGTTCGTTCACCGTTGGTTCCTTCGTGGAGGAGCGATTCCGCGCACTCTAGCGGGGGCGGCATCCGGCCGGCAAGGCAGTCGCCGCGGATCTTCGGCGTGGACACGGGGTTGTCAAACACTGACGGGCCCGTTCGTTACAGCGGGTGAGGGACCGATCCGCCAACCACCGATGCGAGGTTTCCGAAGCATGACACGTCTCGACTACTCGTTACTGGTCGTGTTGGCCACGGCCGTCGCCGGCGTGGCGTGCGGAGATCAGCCGACGGGTCCCTCGTCCGATCCGAATCCGCCCGACGACCCGAATCCGCCCGTCAACTCCGTTCCCACCGAGATCGAGGTGGCGCCGATGGCGGTGGTGTTCAGTCAGTTCGGCGAAACGAGGGCCCTGGAGGCCACGGTTCGGGATCAGGACGGGGCGGAACTGCCGGACGAGGAGGTGGCCTGGTTCAGCTCGAGGCCGACCGTCGTCTCGGTGGATGCGACCGGTACGGCGACGGCCAGGAACACGGGCAGTGCAACGATTACGGCGAGCGCCGGCGAGGTCGAGGCGAGTGCGACGGCCAGCCTGGAGCTGGCGGCGATTACCGGTGAAGCCGTGTCGTGTTCCGCCGGAAGCGCAGCCGGCTTCCCGTGCCGGGGCATCGAGCTCCTCTCGTTTCTGCCGCTCGCCCAGCTCCGCGTCCCGGCCTCCGCGGAAGTGAACGACATGTGGGGCTGGACCGACGCCTCGACATCACGGCAGTACGCGCTCGTCGGCCGCACGGACGGCGTCACGTTCGTGGACGTGACCGATTCGGTGAATCCCCGGGTGCTCGGCGAGCTTCCGTCGCCCACGGGAAGCTCCACCTGGCGCGACGTGAAGGTCTACGACGATCATGCGTACATCGTCGCCGACGGGAACCAGGGACACGGCGTCCAGATCTTCGACCTGACGCGCCTCCGAGATGTGTCGGCCTTTCAGACCTTCGGAGAGGACGGTCGGTATACCGGGGTCAGCAGCGTCCACAACATCGCGATCAACGAGTCGACGGGTTTCGCCTACACGGTGGGGAACAACGGTGCCGGAAACCCATGCGGCCCCGGCCTCCACATGATCGATCTGTCGAGTCCGAAGACTCCGACCTTCGCGGGATGCTTCGCGGACCTGGCGACCGGTCGCGCGATGACCGGATACACCCATGACGTACAGTGCGTGGTATACGCAGGTCCCGATTCGGACTACGCGGATCGGGAGATCTGCATCGGATCCAACGAGACGGCGATCTCGATCGCGGACGTGACCGACAAGGAGAACCCGGTCGCGGTTTCGATGGCCAGCTACCCGACGGCTTCGTACGTACACCAGGGCTGGCTGACCGAGGACCACCGGTACTTCCTGCAAAACGATGAGCTGGATGAATTGAGCGGCACGGTGTCGAGCACTCGGATGCTCGTCTGGGACGTGACCGATCTGGACGATCCGATTCTCGTGAAGGAGCACTTCGGGCCGTCGGGCGCCGTGGATCACAACATGTACGTGAGCGGCGATCTTCTCTTCCACTCGAACTACCACTACGGGCTGCGGGTCATCGACGTGTCGAACCCGGTATCGCCCGTGGAAGTCGGGCACTTCGACACCCACCCGCAGGAAGACCAGGCCGGCTTCAAGGGCTCGTGGTCGAACTATCCGTGGTTCGCCGACGGTGTCGTCGGCGTGACCAGCGCGCAGGAAGGTCTCTTTCTGCTGCGTCTCCAGTAGGCGCGCCCGGTACGCGGGGATCGATGACGGGTGACGTGCCGGACTGGCTCGATCGCACGATCCGCCAGCGTTGCCCGCGATGCGGGGAGGGCCGACTCTTCGAGAGCGCCCTGACGATGCGAACCACCTGCCCGAGCTGCGGCCTCGACTTCATGGGACGTGACGGTGCGCAGTACGGGGGTGCGATCGTCCTTTCCTACGGAATCGGCGGGATGATCGCGCTGATCGTGTTGCTGGCCGCCCTGCAGTTCGGCGGGTTGAGCGCCACGGTCGTCTGGGTGACGCTCGGGGCGGCGGTCGTGGCGATCGCCGGGTCGTTCCGCTACTGCAAGTCATTCTGGACCTGGTTGCTCTACCGGGCCGGGGAACTGGAAAGGGAGGCGCGATGATCTCGCCCGAGGAGCGGTCGAACGCCGCGTCGGAGGGTCCACGGACGGCCGGTGCCGAGGCGGCTCGGAAGGTCGCCATGATCATCCTGGCGGCACTCGTACTCGGCGTCACCCTTTTCGCGGCGATCGCCCTGTGGCTGCCCGCGGGCGCCGAAGGCGGCACCGCGGAGCTCGACATCATGGTGCGAGCCTGGATCGCCACCGTCGTGGTGACGGCGATCGGCTCCGTCGTCGTCTGGCGGCGCATGGTCGCTCCGCTGCTGCCCGCGACGGGACAGCGCGCCGAGCCGCCCTCCCCCGACGTGCTGCGGCGCCTTCAGACCGGGCTCGTCGTGTGTATGGCGCTGATCGAGGGGGGCGCCCTGTTCGGTGTCGTCATCACCCTGATCGGCGGCGGAGCGATGCCGGCCGTGATCGGTGTGCTGCTGATGTGGTCGGCGCTCGCCTTCTTCTGGCCGCGGCGGGCTTGGTACGGACTCCGCTAGAGGCCTCTCCTTCGTTGCCACGCCTCGACGTAGCTCGGGCTATGCCTTCGGCGGACCGCCTCGGATCTGGCCCTGTGGCGCTCGTAACGAGGGCGCGCCCTGGTTCTTCAACAGGCCTCTAGCCCCGGCGACACGGATCAGGGAGGCGTGGTGACGACGTACGCCGTCTCGCCATCTCGCCGGATCGTGAGATAGTAGATTCCGCGAGCATGGTAGTATAGCTGGTCGCCGATCCGGACCTCGCTCGCGTCGCGAGGCAGCTGGCCGACGACGGCGCCGACCGGCGCGCGAACCACGACGAACTCTCCCCGTCGCCGCCCCTCCTCGTAGAACACCCCGTCGTAGTAGTAGAGCGTGCGCTCTCCGAGCTCGATCGTCTCGTGGCCGCTCGGAAGGGTTCGCACGACCGTGCCCTCGGGAGGGGTCGCGACCTGGTAGCCGTCCGCGTGGCGCGTGTAGAACGTACCCAGGCAGTAGTAGAAGACCGCGCCGTGCACACGGAGACGGGTGAACGGGCCCGGCAGGTGCCGGACGATCGGTCCGCTTCCGACATTGGGTTGGTGCGCTATGTTGGGTCGGGCGCCCGGGACCGCTCGCGTGCCGGTCAGGGAACGGCCGGCTCGCGTTCGCGGCTCGTGGTCGGCGGGCATGGCCGGCCGTGGAGCGACGGCGCCGGTCGTCGCCGGCGTGGACGGCGGTGTGGCCCGCGCACTTCCCGCCTGGGCGGCGACCGGTGGAGCGTAGGCCGGGATCGCGCCGAGGCCGAGCAGCAGCACGGTCGGAAGCAAGCTTCGATCTTTCATGGTAGAATCAAAATAGCGGTTGTAGCCCCTTCGTCGAACCGCGGACGGCGTGTCGCCGACGATGAGACGAAGGGGAGCATCGGCCGGAGGGCCGCCCTTGCGGCGGTCGCACCTGCCGGTTTCGTTTCATCTCGATGCCGGGTCGACCTTCGGCGCCGGCCGGGTGGGATGGCCGGCGTCGGCCGAGAGCTCGAGGAGGGACGTGGACTCTGTGAATATGCGGCGTGTGGTCAGCCTGTCCGTCCTGCTCGGCGTGACGGCAATCTGGGCCTGTGCGCCGGAGGCGGAGGATACATCCCGAGAGGATGTAGGGATCCGGGACGCGGGGTCGACTCCGTCGGCGAGCGAGGCGGGGCCGGCAGCCACCGGAGCCCTCCGAGGCGTAATCCGCGACTCTCGTACCGACGTACCGGTGCATGGCGTACACGTGTCGGCGGGAGGCTTCTCGACATCGACGGATGAGCGGGGAAGCTACGTCTTGCCCCTCGTGCCCGGCGGACGCGTCGAGATGCGCGCCTATCTGCGTGGCTTCCGTCCGGAGTCGACCTCCGTCACGGTGCGTCCGGGGGAATCGACCGCGGTCGATCTGTCCCTGGCGCCCGCCGAACCACCGTGTTGCGGTCTGGCCGGGGAATGGTCCGCCGAGTTCGTGCTCGACTCCGCGGGACTCAATCGGGCCCCCGGCACACGGCGACTCGCGGGCGGCATCGACTTCGGCACGGATGGTCCCGACCCGGGTAGCGCGACGCTGCGGGTCGCTTCGACCACGGGAACCTCCGGGCTCGACTTCAGCTCGCTCCTCGACGGCGATCTGGCGGGCGAAGTCGGGGCCGTTGCCGGCGAAGTGTTTCACGGAGATTCGGTCGCCATTACCCTCCAGCCTCGCTTCGGGGACTGGGCGATCGAACTGCGCGGACGCGTCGCCGGCGACACGGTCCGGGGGAGCTGGTTTCAGCGGGCGTCCTGCTGCGGGGCCTACGGGCACTTTCAACTCGTTCGCGACTGACGCCCGGAACGCCTCTCACGCAGCGGTTTATTTTGGGCGAAGTCAGACGAACCACATCCGTCATCTCGAGAGGATTCTTCGATGGGGCCAATGACGCGCAGCATTCTCGGTTTGTTCACCCTCCTCCTGTTCGTCGGAGTGTCTTCGGGCGCGGCCCAGGAGGCGATGTCCGATCGCGCTCGCGCGGCGGAAAGCCCGGAGATGGTGGAGCGCACGAGCATGATCGTTCCCGGCATCGAGGCGCACAGGTTCGCCGAGGCGGCGCAGGAGCCGGCCCTCTGGTACGATGTCGTCTGGGTCGGACGAGAGCTCGACAAGACGGCGATGGAGGTGGGGGGCGACCTGCTGTTCTACGACCTGACCGGTCGGCTCCGGTTCGGGCTCGCCGTCGACCTCCAGCGCCCGATCAACCGCAACGACGCGATCACGCAGACGGGGATCGGGATCCGGTACGACGACAGCCGGCAAGACCATCGCTGGCTCCGGACCACCCCGATCTCGTCCATGAAGATCGATTTCCGGGTAAAGCGGATTCTGTACGACGACGGCGAACTGGTCGAGTACTGATCCCGGTGACCGCCGACATGCCGATCTCACCGGTCCCCGGGAGAGCATGAGCACGCTTCCGACGATTCTGGCGGCCGTCGCGGCGCTCCTCGCCATCGGCTTCTTCGTGGCCGGCGTGCGGGCGCTGCGCCGTCGTCGTGTCGTGACGTCGGCCGTCGACGGCCTCGTCGGCGTCCTCCTTCTCGTGTGCGCCGCGCTCCTGGGCGTGATCACGGTCGCGACCACCGGCTACCAGGCGCTCACCCGCGAGCGTCTCGCCGCGACCGTGGAGGTGCTGCCCACCGGTCCGCGCCGCTTCGAGGCACGCCTCGAGTTGCCCGACGGGACGAGGGACACCTTCGACCTGGCGGGCGACCAGGTCTACGTGGATGCCCACATCCTGAAATGGAAGCCGGTCGCGAACCTCCTCGGCCTCCACACCGCCTACGAGCTGGATCGTATCGGCGGTCGGTACGCCGACATCGGGTCGGAGCTGGTCAACGAGAAGACCGTGTACTCGTTGAAGCGAGACAAGCCGGGCGGTCTCGACATGTTCGAACTGGCCCGCGAGACGGCGGTATTCGCGCCTCTGCTGGATGCCGAGTACGGGTCCGGGACCTTCCAGCGCGCGGGGCGGGCGGCCGTCTACGAGGTGTATGTCTCGACATCCGGCCTTCTCATCCGTCCCGAGGGTCGCTGAGCGTCCGACGAACGGGGAAGGCCAGGTATCCGGTCGACGCCATCCGGCCGGCCACGAACGCGGCGAACGCTGCGGTCACACCGATCCAGCCGAAGCCCCATGCGCCCGCCACGAACGCCAGCGCGATCACCGTGACCTCGAGACCGGTCGCGAGGGTGATCGGGTGCGTGCGCCGCACCTTCATCAGGATCGCCCGCTCGAAGGAGAGGAGCACCGACAGCGCGGCGACCGGCACCGTGAGCCGCGCGGGCGTGAAGGCGTAGCGGGAGAGCTCCGGTTCGAGGCCGGAAATCGTCTCGAACCAGACGACAGCCAGCGGCGTGAAGACGATGAGGGACAGGCCCACGGCCGTCCCGCCACCGAGGAGCAGGGTGAACCGTCCCAGCACCCGGAGCCGATCGCGGGCGAGAAGCGCGATGGCCGCATCCTGCCAGGCGAGCCCGAGCGACCGGAAGAGGAAGCCGAGCGAATTGACGACCGGAAAGACGGCGAGCGATTCGACCGGCGCGGGCGAGCGTCCCATGAAGAAGGTGAGCATCGGCTGTACGGCGAGGCCGAGCAGGGAAGTCAGGGCTAGCGGCAGATAGAAGCGCGCGATGTCGCCGTAGGAGAGGGAGGGGCCACCCCCGGCCGGCGACGCCGTGTCGCGGAGCGCCCGGATGTCGTGGCGCGCCATCCAGCGCGCGACGACGGCCTCGACGACGACACCGCAGGACAGGGCGGCGCCGCCGACCGCCGCGCCCGGGAGGTCGGTGGCGAGGGCGAAGAAGAGGGCGGCGCCGGCCATCGCGGCGAGGCGGATCACCGTCCCGATGGCCACGAGCCGTGTGCGCCCGGAGCGTATCAGCACGCCCTGCAGGAATCGCCGCACGCCGATGGCCGCCGGCCAGGGCAGGTAGAACCAGAGGGCGTGGTAGGCGAGCTCCGCGACCGGGTCCGGCAGCCCCAGGGCCCCCTGTACGACCAGGTCGAAGACGGGGGGCGCGAGCAGCACGAGGAGAACACCGGTCGCGCCCACGTTCAGGACGTTCGCGAAGTTGCGCAGCCTCCGGTAGCTGGTCTCGTCCTCGACCAGCGCCGTGGCGGCGCTCATGAGCATGATGACCGGCGCCTCGATCAGGATGCCGAAGGCGAACGCCACGCCGTGGGCGGCGAGGTTGAACTTCGGGTCGGCCAGACGAGCGATGACGGCGGCGAGGAAGGGGCCCTCGGTCGCCATCATGAGCCAGGTCGCGGCGAGCGGAGCCCAGAAGAGGAAGATCGTGCGGTAGGTCAACGGCTCGCCGACGGCCGGAGCGGAGGTCGGCTGGTTGGAAGGGGCCACGGAAGCTCGGGTTAGGGCGATTCAGGCCGGGACTTCGCGGTCCGCGGCCGCTGCAGGTCGAGTGATCGAAACGGTCGGGTACGAAGCGGAGCCGCGGCCGGCGCGACCGCGGCTCCGACACCTCAGGGTATAAGGGGACGGACGGGCCGCAAGACGAAGAGGCCTTCGTTCATGCTCGACACGACGACCACGCCGCTCTCGAAGAACGGGTAGGCCGTCCACGCACCGTTGAAGCCCGGCGGATTTCCGTCGTACGGCGTCGTGTCGAAGTGCCCGATCTCCACCGGTGCCGCCGGCTCGGAAATATCGACGACGCGCAGCCCCGCCTGGTAGTTGGCCTGATACATCCGGTCGCCCTTGATGAACAGGTTGTGGTCCGTCGCGCCGTCGGGACCCAGTAGCTCGCCCGCGAAGGCCGGATCGTCGAGATCCTGGAGATCCCACACCAGGGTCCGCGTCCGTTCGGTCGAGGAAGAACCAGGCGTGATCCTCGGTCAGCCAGCCCTGGTGGACGTACGCCTGCGCCGGATAGGAAGCGGACGAGATCGGGACCGGGTTCTCCTTGTCGGTCACGTCGACGATGCGGAGCAGGCTCTCGTTCGATGCGAAGCAGATCTGCCGGCCCCTGTATTCCTCGTCCGGCCCGTCGTAGACGACGCACTGCGCGTCGTGCGAGCTGCCGGGGCTGATGACCCCGGCGGTGTCGGTGAAGCAGCCGGCGAAAGTCGGCTCCGTCGGCGTGCGTACGTCCACGATGTGGAGGCCCCCGCCGCACGTCTCGCCGCCCTGGCTGGGCCGCACGACGTAGGCGAACCCGGATTCGGGATCGATCGCCAGGTTGTGGGCGGAGGCGATCCCTTCGTACACGGTGTCCGGCTCGAGGGCCGCCGGCGAGGCGGCCGGCTCGATGTCCCGCAACCGGGTGAGATCGAACACGACCAGGCCGTGCTGGCCGGCACCGTCGCCCGTAAAGAAGGCGTGATCGGCGTAGGTCTTGATGTCCCGAGCGCCCGAGGCGTTCGCCGCGATCGTCGCCACCACGGCCGGTGAAGCCGGTCGGCCGAGGTCGACGATCACGAGGCCGCCCGATCGGCCGACGAGAGCGTACTCGACACCGGTCTCGGGATCGGTCCAGCCCCATATGTCGCTGACCCGCTCGCCGGGCGCACCGCCGAGCGACTCTACGGTGAGGAAGGAGAGAAGATCCACGTCGCGACAGGGGAAGCCGGCGGCCTCGCCGTCGGTACAACGAACCTCGTCCCCGACGATCGTCTCGAGCGCGCCGGCGGGCTCGAGGACGGTGGCCGTGCGCACGTCCGCGCTCCCGGCCCGGTCTTCCCAGACGACGACGCGGCCGACTCCACCGTCGGCCGACGGTGCGCCCGCTATGACGTACAGTTTACCCGTCGCGATGTCGGCCCCGAGGCTCGGGCCCACGTCGATCTCGGACAGCCGACGGAGATCGGACCCCCCGGGATTCGGGCTCATCTCGTAGGCGAAATCATACACGGCGCCGGCACCCGGCGCGCCCACGTAGACGTGATCTGACGATGCCTCGATCGACGCTCCGAACCCGTTGCGCGCCTGCTCCTCTTCGGCGGCGGGAGCCTCGAGCCGTTCGATCGCCTCCCAGCTCCCGTCGGCGTTTCGACGCAGGAGGATGACCTGGCCCGCGTCGTCCCCTGTTCCCGGTGCACCGACCAGCAGGACGTCGTTCCTCAGTCCGAGCGCGGATCCGATGCGCCGAGCCTCGCCGACGACCTCTCCGTCGATGCGGGCCGTCTCGGTCCAGCCGTCGGCGGCCGCCTCGTAGACATAGACGACACCCGCGCCCCCGTCCTGTCGCGGCGCGCCGACGAAGGCGCGATCCGGCGTGAGGAGAACGGCGTTGCCATAGCCGCCCGACCGGTCGCCCGAGGTGGGCGTCAGCTCGCTGGCGACGCGCCACTCGCCCGTCTCGTCGTCGCGTTCGAGGAGACGCGCGAGACCCGACCCCTGCATCTGCACGCTGCCGACCAGCACGCGTTCGCCGTCCGTGGAGAGGGTCCGACTCGGCGGCACCAGGATGCTCATGAGACCGTCCATGTCCAGTTGCGGTTCACCTCCCGCGGGCGCTGCGCCGGGCTCCATCGGGATCGGTTCGACGGCCGTCCATCTTCCGTCCGGCTGTCGCTCGAAGACGTGGGCGGCCGTGCTCGCGTCCGGATCCGCGCCGGCGATCATCGCGAGTCCTCCCTTCGCCACGAGCCCCGGGCCGAGGCCTTCGCCGGTGGCCGTCGTGACGTCGGCGCCGAGCCGTTGTACTTCGGTCCAGCCGTCGGGCCCTCGCTCGTACACGAGCACCGCGGCCGGTCCCCGACTGGCGCCCGGTTTCAGGACCAGGATCTGCTCACCGTCCACGGCGACGGAGCGACCGAAGCCCTGGGCGGAGAGGGGAAGGGTGGTGGCGAGAAGTCCGAGCGCCACGAGGAGGGTCGACTGGATGATTCGATTCATAGTCTGCATGATGTCCAAGCGCGAAGGAGTGACACACTCTCCGGACGGTCCCATCGCCGCGACACGGGCGATCCGGTCCGAGAAGACTACGGTCCGTCCGCTCTCTACCACAGCCAGTCCAGGAAGTTCATCGTGGGAATCCGCCTTCACTGCCTGCACGGGACCCTGCAATCGCCGGCCGTATGGGCTGGTTTCGACGAGCGCTTGCGGGCCCACCTCGCCGGCCCGATCCGCGTCGTCGCCGAGTCGATCGTCCCGTCACCGCAGGATGGCCTCGAGGCGTGGGCGGCGGACTTCTGCAAGCGGATCGTCCGCGGGGACGACCCCCGGCAGGAGCGCCGGATTCTGCTGGGATATTCGCTCGGAGGCCGGCTCGCGATGCACGCGCTCGCCCGCTGCCCGCGCCCCTGGTCGTCGGCGGTCCTGGTCGCCGCGCACCCCGGCGGGGACGCCGAGCACGAGCGTGCGGCCATCCGCGATCGGGACGAGGCCTGGGCGAGGCGCTGCCGGCGCGAGCCCCTGGACGTCGTCCTGGCCCACTGGGACGCGTTGCCGGTCTTCGGCGACCGGCCGAACCAGGCGCCGCGAACGGCGGGGGAGCTCGATCCCGATCGCCAGGCCCGCATCTTCGAGGCGTTCTCGCGCGGCCGCCAGCGGGACCTGCGGGACGCTCTGTCGAGCGCACCGCTGCCGCCCGTTTTATACGTCACGGGCTCCGACGACATCCGGTACGGCGCTATCGGGCGCGAGCTGGCAGAACGGAACCCCGGGCTTCGGCACGAGGTGATTCCGCACGCCGGCCATCGGGTTCCGTGGGACCAGCCCGACGCGTTCGCCGCGGCGGTCAGCCGCTTTCTGGAAGCTCCATGACCGGCCGGATCTCGATGGAGCCGTGCTCGGCGGCCGGAATGCGCCGCGCCCAGCCCATCGCCTCGTCGAGGTTCGCGCAGTCGATCAGGTAGAAGCCGCCGAGTTGCTCCTTCGTCTCGGCGAAGGGCCCGTCGGTCGTCAGCGTTTCCCCCTTCCGGACACGAAGGGTCGTGGCGAGAGCGATCGGCTCCAGGGGCCTGCCACCGAGCATGACTCCGGCGCGCTGCATGTCCTCGGTAAGCTCCAGGTAGCGACCGAGGTACGCCTCGAACTCCGGCGTCCCCGGTTCGGGCTCTAAATCTTCGGCCGCGTAGATGGCGAGCAGGTACTGCATCGCGCCCCCTCCTTCGGTATGGTTTCCTTTGGGGCCGCGAAGGCCCTCCACGCATTGGACGAACGGGCGCGACTGAAATCGACGGGAGGACCCATGTGCCGGAACATCCGACGGCTCTACAACTACGAGCCACCCGCCACGGACGAGGAGGTGCGGGCGGCGGCGCTCCAGTACGTTCGAAAGGTCAGCGGCTACACCCGACCCTCGCAGGCGAACGAAGCGCCGTTCGGGCGTGCGGTCGACGAAGTCACCGCGGCCACGAAACGGCTGCTCGATTCACTGGTGACGAAGGCGGCGCCCCGCGACCGGGAAGCCGATGCGGCCCGGGCCCGGAAGCGCGCCCGGAGGCGCTACGGCTGATTTGAGGACTCGGGCGCCTCCGGTTCCGGAATCTCGGCCTCGTCGTTCGTCGGGTCGACGTCGACGAGTTCGGCGTTCGGGTCGAGGACGACGTGCTCGGGTCGCTCGCTCGTGACGACCTCCACGGTTCGTGTCTCTCCCTCGCCCTCCAGCCGACGCTCTTCTTCGCCGATCCGGACCGTGATCGGCATCCAGTTCTCCCCGCGGCGCTCGATGTCGACGCTCGTCCGCCAGCCGTCGTCCGTTCGGCTCTGAGTGACCTCACCCACCGCGTAGTCGAGCGTCCCCGTCGTGTGGAACCACTGCTCGAAGAACCAGCCGAGGTCCCGCCCTGACGCCCGTTCCATCGACCGCCGCAGGTCGGCCTCGGTGACGTGCTCGAGTGCCTTCGTCAGGTAGTAGTCCCGGAGTCCGTCCGCGAACACCTCGTCCCCGAGCATCTTCCGGAGCGAGTAGAGGACCGCCTGGGGCAGTGAGTACGTCATGAGACCGTACGTCCGGTAGTCCGGAAATTCCTTCGATTCGGTAGAGATCGGAGCGACGAGCCCATCGGAGATCGCCCGCCCGATGCCGCGCATCAGCTCCGACCAGGGGTCCGGCGCTCCGAGGTCTTCGAAGAACCAGGCGGTCAAAAAACTCGCCGTCCCCTCGTCGAGCCAGCCCTCGCGCCACTCGTTGTTGCCGAAGATGCCGTGCGCGTACTGGTGCGCGGTCTCGTGCATGATCAGGCCCTGGTCGGACGAGCCGTCCATCAACACCATCGGAAACTCGGTTCCACCGTCCTCCAGCCGGTGCAGGTTCGTGAGCTGGGGCCAGGGATAGGACCCGAAGCGACCCTCCAGCCATTCGAGGGCACGAATCGTCCGATCGACCGCCGCGCCCATATCCCAGTTCAAGTCGCCGGCCCGATAGAGGACGTGAATCGCGATGTCTCCGCTGCGGCCACCCTCGTAGCGGTAGTCCGGGCTCGTCGACCAGGCGAAGTGGTGCACCTGTTCGGCATGGAAGATCACCCGCTTGCGGCCCTCTTCGACCGGCCCGCTCAGCAGGCCGGGCTCGGCGGTCGGGGCCGCGGGCCCGTAGAAATCGCGTCGGTAGCGCGGCACCGAATCGGGGCTGAACGGTCCGACGCGCCAGCCGGGATCACCGGCCACCGGGACGCCGGTGGCGCCGATCACCTGGTCCTCGGACACGTCGAAGGTGACGTGATAGCGCCCGAATTCCCCGTACAGCTCTCCCTGCGGATAGAGCGGCCGGACGGCCCATCCCGTGTGGTCGAACACGGCGATGCGGGGATACCAGTGCGCGAAGTCGTAGGACCGTCCCCGGCGGCACTGGCGCCGGCAGCGCGTGGAGGGCCGCGCCTCCCATTCGAACGCGAACGACATCGTGTCTCCGGATTCGAGCGTCTCCGGCAGCGCGTAGGCTACGACGGTGGAATCGGGCGCGTGCGGATAGACGGCCTCGATCGGCATGCCGTCCACGGTCATCGACTGCATCCGGTGAAAGCCGGCCTCCGTCTCGTCGAGGCTCTGGAAGTCGTACGCTTCTCGCTCTTCGGTTTCCGCCCAGATGCTGTTCGGCCGGAAGGCGTTCAGATAGAGATGGAAGTAGACGGAGTCCAGCGGTTCGGTCGAGTTGTTTCGATAGCTCAACACGCCGGCTCCGACCAGCGTCTCGCGCGCCTCGTCGAGGCGCGCTTCGAGGGTGTAGTCGACGTCCTGCTGGAAATACGCCGTGTCCTCCTGAACAGTCGGCGGCGTCTGGACGGCGACGAGGACGGCGAGTGTGGTGATCAGGTTGTGCAGGGGATCCTCCCGTGTTTCGGAGCGATGGTCCCGCCGGGGGCGACGGGATCTAGCGCGGGGTCCGTCGATGGTCTTCGTTCGCCTGGTGCGCCGCGCGCCGCAGGAGCTCGAGCTCGGCCGGAGAGGCAAAATCGCCGTAGCCGGGGATCGAGCCGTCGAGCTCCCGTGCGTCGCGGCCCGAGAGCTGTTCGTACATGACCAGCGCGGCGAGATAGGAGCCGAGGGGGCTCGGGTGGAAACCGTCGCCGCCGTACAGCTCCAGGCTCCCGTCCAGCTCCCAGGCGTCGAGCCAGGCCTCACCGGCGGGGAAGAGCAGGCCCTCCACCCGGTCGGCGGCATCGGAATAGGAGTCCGAGACGCCGGGAAAGTCGAAAGAGCGTGCCTCGGCGGGCCAGACCATGTAGAGGGCCGGCACGCCGCCGGCCGCGCGGATCGGTTCGGCGAAGCGTCGGCTGTACTCGAGCAGCGACGGGCGACCCTCGGTCGCCGACGGGCCCTGCTGGAGGGCCACGACGTCCCAACCCTCGGCAATGGTGTTCTGCACGATCGGGTCGGGCCAGTGGTCCTGCAGGCCGTAGTTCGGCATCGCGATCGACTCGACCGTCACGTCGTCGAGTCCGCCGTCCTCGAGAAGCTGCGCCAGCATGCCGGACAGGTCGTTGAAGAAGGTCAGGCTGTTGCCGATGAACAGCATGCGGACCGAGCCGTCGACGCCGGCGGGTTCGAAAAGCTGATCGGATTGGCCGCAGGCGGTAGCCGGGAGGGCGAGCAAGAGGAGCGAGAGAACGGTGGCGGGCCAGAAGCGCCTGCGCTCTCGAAGTTCGCCCCGCCGCTCGTGTCCCATGGGCAGGGGTACGTCTCCGGGGCTGGCCAGGTTCCCGGGTCCGGAGACGGTGGGCTGCCGGCGAGATCCGACCCGAACCCTCAACGGCCCGACGGGGGCCCCTCGGGATGGAGGCGGCAGTCGGGCGGTTGCTCGACCGTCCACGCGATCGAAGCGATTCGCCACCCCTCGTCGGTGCGCAGGAGGATGAACGCATCCACGCCGCAGTGGGAGAGCTCGCCGTCGATGTAGAAGTCGTACGGCAGCCAGACCGTGGCGAGATGGCCCTGCACGCGTACCTCGGGCTCGAACCCGCGCTCCACGTAGTTTCCGTCGGCCGCCGCCGCGCGCTGTTCGGCCCGGCTTCGGAAGCTGTACCCGAGCTCGCCGTCGGCCTGCTCGTAGACGATGTATTCCGACGCCTCCTCGAGCATCAGATCCGTCAGGCCGACGAAGTCCTCCGCGCTGATCAGCGCGAGCGCGGAGTCGACGGTCGCCAGCGCCTCGGCTTCGTCTCCCGCGAGCCCCGACGGTGTTGCCACCTGGGCGGTGGCGAAGGGCGCCCAGGCGAGCAGTGCCAGGCTCGCGAGGGCGGCCGAGGGCGAGAAGCCCAGTCTCCTCATCTCGATCCTCCCGTTCAGGGTCTACGCCTCCGCAGACTCATAGATCGAGGCTCCGGCCCTCGATGATCTCGCGGGCGTGCTCGACGAACTCCTCGAGCGGCATGACCTGCTGCTTCTCGTCGGCCCCGCGTTTCCGGACGGCGACCGTGCCGGCTTCCAGCTCCCGGTCGCCGACGACCAGCACGTACGGGACCTTCTGGAGCTCGGCGTCGCGGATCCGGTAGCTCAGCGTGTCGTTCCGGTCGTCGAGCTCCGCGCTCCACCCCTCGGCCGCCAGCCGCTCGATGATCTCGGCCGCGCCCTCCCGGTGGACGTCGGTGATCGGCAGGACCCGCATCTGCACCGGGGCGAGCCAGGTGGGGAAGGCCCCGGCGAAGTGCTCGATGAGGAAGCCGGTGAAGCGCTCCATCGTGCCGAAGATCGCCCGGTGGATCATCACCGGCCGGTGCTCCGCGT
>CAZOEX010000031.1:0-15149 GCA_964578925.1 uncultured Gemmatimonadota bacterium
GCCGGCCCGGCCACGTGGGACGGCCGCTTCCCGGCGTGGAGGTGCGGCTGACCGCCGAGGAGGGCGGGGTGATCGAGGAGCAGGGGAGGGCGGGCGAGATCGAGGTGCGGGGCCCGAACGTCTTCCGCGAGTACTGGGAGCTCCCCGAGGTGACCGAGGAGGCCTTCCGGGACGGCTGGTTCACGACGGGTGACGAGGCCGCGGTCGAGGACGGCTACTACCGGATCCTGGGCCGCACCTCGGTCGACATCATCAACACGGGCGGCTACAAAGTCTCCGCCCTCGAGGTGGAGGCGGCCTTGCTCCGCCACCCGGCGATCGGCGAATGTGCGGTGGTCGGCGTCGAGGACCCGGAGTGGGGCGAGCGAGTGTGCGCGGCCGTGGTGCCCGAGAGCGGGGCGCGCGTGCCGCCGCTCGAGGAGCTCCGCGCCTGGGGCAAGGAGCGGCTCGCCCCCTACAAGGTCCCGAGCCGGATGGAGGTGCTCGACGAGCTGCCGCGGAACGCCATGGGCAAGGTCACCAAGCCCGACGTGCAGGAGATCTTTCGAGGAACGAGAACCGAGGAGACCCGATGAAGCCGTACGACCTGTCGCAGCCGCTGAACGAGGACGTCCCCTTCTGGCCCTACTATCCGCCCTTCGAGGTGAAGTACATCAAGCGCAAGGCCGAGCACGGGGTGAACGCCCAGTACATCCAGACCTCCAACCACATGGGCACCCACCTGGACGCGCCCCGGCATTTCGTGACCGGCGGGATGACGATCGACGAGATCCCGATGGACTGGCTCTACGGTCCGGGCGCGATCGTCGACCTCACCGACGAGATGGACGAGCTGGCCGTCTATACACCGGAGATGATCGAGAGCCGGGTTGAGGTGAAGACGGGCGACCGCCTCGTGCTCCACACCGGGTGGCACCGCTACGCGCAGTTCGGCGACGAACCGGACGAGGAGAAGTACGTGCACCGGCACCCGGGCGCGCACCCGGACATGGTGCCCTGGCTGCTCGAGAAGGAGATCCACATCTGGGGGGTGGACTGCATCTCCACCGACCACCCGATGGACCTGCCGATCGGACGGTTCCTGGGCAAAGGGACGTTCGGCACCTGCGATCGCGTGCGGAAGCAGGCGGAGGAGAAGTTCGGCGGAGCGGAAGGCGTCGATCGGCTCTTTCCCGAGGAAGACTACCAGCTCACGCACAACCAGCTCTTTCCCCACAACTGCATGCACGTGGAGAACATGGGCGGCGACCTGAGCGCGCCGGAGTTGCAGAATCGCCGGGTCCCCATCGGCTTCTTCCCCTGGAAGCACCAGGGCGGCGAAGCGGCGTTCTGCCGCGCCGTCGCGTTCGTCGAGGATTGATCGACTACTCAGGGGCGGGGTGACCGCATGACCCGGACGACCGACCTCACACGGCTGCCGGCCGCGAAGCTGCGCCGGCTCATGGACACCGACGAGCTGACGCCGTCGGCCCTGGTCGAAGCCTGCCTGCAGCGGATCGAGGAGCGGAATCCGGAGCTGAACGCGATCGTCACGCTCGCCGAAACCGCCCTCGACGAGGCGCGAGCCCTCGAGGGCCGGGTCGCCGACGGCGCGTCCCGGGGCCCGCTGTACGGACTGCCGGTCGGGGTCAAGGACGTCACCGAGGTGGGCGGTCTTCGTACCACCTACGGTTCGCCCATGTACTCGGACAACGTTCCCGAGGAAGACGCCCTGATCGTACGCCGCCTCCGCGAGGCCGGCGCGATCATCCTCGGCAAGACCAACACGCCGGAATTCGCGGCGGGGGGGAATACGTTCAACCCCGTTTTCGGGCGCACGCGCAACCCGTGGAATCCCGCGCTCAGCGCCGGCGGATCGACGGGCGGCGGCGCGGTCGGGCTCGCGACCGGGATGATCGCCCTCGCCGAGGGGACCGACCTCGGCGGCTCGCTGCGCATCCCCGCTTCCTTCTGCGGTGTGGTCGGCCTGCGGCCCTCCGTCGGACTCGTGCCGACTTATCCGACGGCGTACCTGTGGGACGATCTGCAGGTCACGGGTACGATGGGGCGCACGGCCGAGGACATCGGGATCGTGCTCGACGCGGTCTCGGGACCGAGCTCGCTGTCGCCGGCCGTCCAGGCGGTCGGCGGCCGCGAGTTCGCCGCGTCCGTGCGCCGCGGCCCGCCGAAGAGCCTCCGGGTCGCGTACGTACCCGACCCGGTCGGGCTGGGCATCGCGCCGGAGGTGGCTCGCGTCTGCCGGGAAGCGGCCGAGGCTCTCGACGGCGCCGGTGCCGAGGTGGAGGAAGTCGAGCTCGACCTCGCGTACGGCTTCGACGCGTTTCTCGCCCTCCGGGGCTACTGGATGGTGGCGCACCACCACCGCCATCTGCGGCGGCTCGACGAGCTGGGCGAGAACGTCCGGGGCAACATCGAGGCCGGGCTCGACACGCCGGTCGAGGCCCTGGGAGCCGCCGAACAGGTGCGGGGGCGGATGTGGGAGGAGTTCCGTCGTCTCTTCGAAACCTACGATCACCTGCTGACGCCCTGCACCGCGGTGGCGCCCTTCCCCGTCGAGCAGAACTACCCGGAGACGATCGCCGGCCGCGAGATGCAGACCTACGTGGACTGGATCGCGCCGACGTTCGTCCTGAGCCTCACCGGACTTCCCGTCGGATGCGTCCCGGCGGGACTGGACGAGGACGGCCTTCCCGTCGGCATCCAGATCGTCGGACGCCCGCGCAGCGAAGAGGCCGTCCTGGCGATGGCCGGACGCATGCAGGAGCTGCGCCCGGTCGGCCTCCCCTGACGAACCTGACGAATCGACGGATACGGATGCGCTGTTTTCTCACCGGCGGCACAGGCTTCATCGGATCCCGCGTGGCGCGTCGCCTGATCGACGGAGGACACGAGATCGTCGCGCTGGCACGCGACCCGAACGCGCCCGAGGCACGGTCGCTGGCGGATCGCGGCGCGGAGCTGGCGTGCGGGGACATCACGGTCCCGGAGACGCTCCGCGAGCCCATGCGGGACGTCGACGGCGTCTTTCACCTGGCGGCCTGGTACCGCGTCGGCGCCGATGCCAGCCGTGCCGCGGCGATCAACGTCGGGGGCACGCGGAACGTGCTCGAGACGATGCGCGAACTCGGAATTCCCCGGGGCGTCTACACGAGCACGCTCGCCGTCAACTCGGACACCGACGGGCGCCACGTCCACGAGAACTACCGGTACGACGGGCCGCATCTGAGCGCCTACGACGAGACGAAATGGAGGGCTCACTACGAGGTGGCCCGGCCCATGATCGAGCAGGGGCTTCCCCTCGTCATCGTCATGCCGGGCGCCGTGTACGGTCCGGACGACACGAGCCAGCTCGGGGAACTGCTCCGGCGGGCGGCGGCCGGCCGGCTCGTGCTCGTGCCCGGCGGGCGGACCGGGCTCTGCTGGGCGCACGTGGACGATGTCGCGGACGCGCACCTGGCGGCCATGCGTCGCGGCGACGCGGGCGAATCGTACATCATCGCGGGTCCGTGCCACACCTACGGCGAAGCACTGGACACCCTGGCCCGAACGACCGGGCGGCGGCTGCGCGCCGTGCGCCTTCCGCCCGCCCTGCTGCGCGTCGGCGCGAAACTCATGTCGCGTCTCGAGAAATTCCTGCCCGTTCCACCCGACTATCGCGCCGAGACGCTCCGGGTGGTCGCCGGGACCACCTACTATGGGGACAACCGCAAGGCGAAATCGGAGCTCGGGTTCGCGCCGCGTTCGATCGAGCAGGGCTTTCTCGACACCTTCGGATCGCCCGGCGCGGCCGATCCCGAAGTCTGACGAGCTGAAAGGGAGGCGCCCTGCGAAAGCTCTCGACCGGAGACCGACGACGCCGTCTCTGGGCAGGCCACCACCTCGCGCGTCCCGCCGAGGGATCGCCGGCCGATGCCGCGAGCGCCCTCGTCGCCCTGCACGCCACGGACCCGGCCTCCGTCTTCCTCGGCCTGCGAGCCCGCGTCGCCGACGTCGAGACGGACGACGTCGAGGCCGCGCTCTACGACCGCAGGACCCTCGCCCGAATGCTCGCGATGCGGCGAACTCTCTTCGTGGCTCCCGTCAGCCGCGTGCCGACGCTCCACGCGGCGGCGGGCTGGTCCCTCGCCGGGACGGAACGGAGGAGGAATCTGAAGCTGCTCGAGAGGGCCGGGATCGCCGACCCGGAGGCCTGGCTCGAGCGGGTCTCCGCAGCGACGCTGTCGGCGCTCCGCGACCTGGGCGAGGCCACGGCCGTCGAGCTGACCGAGGCGGTTCCGGATCTCGGGCTCCGGATCGAGGTCGGAAAGGGCAAGTGGGCCGGGAAGATCGGCATGTCCAGCCGCGTGCTGCTGCTGCTCGCCATCGAGGGTCGGGTCACGCGGGGACGTCCGCTGGGGAGCTGGAAGTCCACCATGTACCGCTGGGCGCCGACCCGCGAGTGGCTCGATCTCGAGCTCGACGCCCGCCCGGCGGATCCAGCCGGCGCGCGGGCCTGGCTGGCGCGGCTGTACCTCGAGGCCTTCGGTCCCGCGACCTTCGAGGACGTCCACTGGTGGACGGGCTGGAACAAAACGCAGACGCGGAAGGCGCTGGCGGCGGTGGATCCCCACGAGGTCGAGCTGGAGGGGACGAGCGGTCTGCTCGCCCCCGGGGACGGCCGGGACGGCCCCGAGCCCGCGCAGACGGAGCCCGACCGGCGCCTGGCGCTCCTGCCGCCGCTGGACACGACCACGATGGGGTGGAAGGAGCGCGACTGGTACGTGGGGGACCACGAGGCGGCCCTGTTCGACCGGAACGGCAACGCCGGCCCCACGGTCTGGCTCGACGGCCGGATCATCGGCGGTTGGGCCCAGCGGGAGGACGGAGAGGTCGTCGTGCGCCTCCTCGAGGAGGTGGGATCCGAGGTGACCGACGCGGCCCGGGCGGAGGCGGCGTCGCTGTCCGAGTGGCTCGGCGACACGCGGATCACGCCCCGCTTCCGCACGCCGCTGGAGAGGGAGCTGTCGGCGTGAGCACCCCCACCGTCCCCTTCCCGCGTCGCCGCTGTGGCGCCCCCGCGGACGCTCCGACTCGGAGCGCGGATTGAGGTTCGTCCGGTTTACCGGCTCGACGCTTGTCGCGCTCCTGCTCGCGGCGGTGCCGGCGACGGAGGGCCGCGCCCAGGATACCAGGGTCGGCCTGGTCCTGTCGGGCGGTGCGGCGAAGGGTCTCGCGCACGTCGGCGTCATTCGTGTGCTGGAGGAGGCCGGCCTGCCCGTGGACGTCGTGACCGGCACGAGCATCGGCGCCGTCATCGGCGGCCTCTACGCGACGGGCTACGGGCCTGACGCCCTGCAGGACATCGTGGTCCACCAGGACTGGCCGGCCCTCTTCTCGGACGCGGGGCCGCGAAGCGCGCTCGACATCGAGCGCCGCCTGGAGGCCGACCGTACGCTGATCTCCTTGCCTCTCGAGGGCGGGTCGGTTCGACTGCCCAGCGGCGTCATCGAGGGCCAGCGGGTGCTCGAGCTCTTCGCCCGCCTGACCTGGCCCTACCATCACGTGACGGATTTCACCCGCCTCCCGCGGGCCTTCGCCAGCGTGGTGATGGACCTGCGGACCGGAGAGGCGGTGGCCCTGACGGACGGTTCGCTGCACCTGGCGATCCGGGCCAGTATGTCCATTCCGGGCCTATTCGAGCCCGTGGTGCTCGACGGCCGTACATTCGTGGACGGTGGTCTGGCCCGGAACCTCCCCGCCACCGACGCCCAGGCGCTCGGAGCGGACGTCCTGGTTTGCGTCGACGTGTCCGAACCTCCGCCGGACGAGGATTTCTCGGCGGGGACCCTTCTCGACGTCGTCCTGCGGACGGCGTTTCTGCGAAGCGAAGCGTCGACGCGCGAGGAGCGCCGGCAGTGCGACCTGCTGATCGAACCGGACGTCGAGGATCTCGGCGCCTTCGCCTTCGGCGCCGCCGAAGAATGGATCCGCCGGGGAGAGACCGCGGCGCGATCCGTGGCGCCGAAGATCGCGGCACTGGTCGAGCGGATCGGACGCGGGTCCCCCGCTCCGATCTCCGCACCGCGACACGATCCGGTCGAGCTCGTGGCCGTCGAAGTCGAGGGCGGCTCGGCGGAGGGGGCGCGTCTCGTACGACAGCGACTGGGCCTCGATCTGCCCGTGGACGTCTCGCCCGACGACGTCACCACGGCGATCGAGCGGGTCTACGGAAGCGGAGAATTCTCACTCGTCTCCTACCGCGTGCTGCCCGCCGGGGAGACAGGAACGGGAGGCGACGCGGCGCGCGGGCATCGGCTCCTGATCCACGTCGAGGAGCGGCGGCGCGATCTGCTCAGCTTCGGCTTCCGCTACGATAGCCGGGAGCGGGCCGCGCTGCTCTTCGACGTCGCGCTGCGGAACCGCCTGGCCTATGGCAGCACGACGCGACTGGCGATGCGCCTCGGACGCGAAACGAGATTCTCCCTCGCGTATTTCGATCGCATCGGGCTGAACTCACCGACCGGAGTGGGGATCGCCGCGGAATTCAACCGGGTGCCGATCGACGTCCTCCCGCAGTTCGAACCCCCGGGCCTCGAAGGCGAGCTGGACGTCTACGCCGCCGATGTCCACGTCGGCTGGACGGTGGCCAATGCCGCGTTCCTGCGCCTGGGCGTGCACGGGGAGCATCTCGCCGCGCGGCCCGACGTGGGGACCGATACGCTGAGCGGGACAGCGCCCGATACGGATCGCGAGACCTTTCACAGCCTCGAAGCCCGCCTCGTCGCCGACACTAGGGACGAGGGCGTCCTCCCGACGCGCGGTTTCCGAGGGCTCGTGAAGGCCGAACTCGCGGACGAGGGCATTGGAAGCGGAGCCGACTTCCGGCACTATCTGGCCGACCTGGAAGCGTACCTGCCGCTCGCGAGAACGCTCACGCTGACCGGTCGGGCCGCCATGACGAGCGGTCATGGACCCGACCTTCCGGTCAGTCGGCTCACCTTCCTCGGCGGCCTCTACCCGCCGCAGGTTCTGCCGGGCCGATTCCTGCCGCTCGCCGGAGCCCGGACAGGGGAATTCGTCGGTCGGCGCGCCCAGTTCGGACGTCTCGGTCTCCGCTGGATGCTTCGGCCCGACGTCTTCGTCGAGGTCGCCGGCGACGCCGGCTCGGCCGGCCCGGATTGGACGCTGGACGCGGACGACCTGGAGTTCGGTCTCTCGGTGACCGCCGGCCTCCGTACGCCGATCGGCCCGGTGGCCCTTACCCTCGCGGGAGACGAGCCGGGCGACTTCCCGAACGTCGGCTTCCGACTCGGGCCCGACTTCTGAAGACATTGGATGACGCGAGTCGCCCGCGACGATGACGGCTGGAATCCGAGCGCTTCATGGCGCGTCGAGCATCGCCTCGATCGCTGTTTGCCAGCCACGGATCTCCGCGTCGAACGCCTCGGGCGTGAGCGCGCGCAGCGTCGCTTCGCCGGCCGCCGACAGCGACGTCAGTTCATAGGTCACATCCACGAAGGACCCCTCCCCTTCGTCTCTTCGACACTGCACTCGTACGATCCCCAGCTTGCTTCCGGGCGTGATGCGCGCGTATTCGGCCGTGCCGGCCACCGGCTCCATCTCCAGCACCATCCACAGGGTTTCCTCGTCACCGTGCGACGTCCGAAAGACGGCGCCCTTCCGCGACAGTGATCCGTCCGGGGCGTGAAGGGGCTCCGGGACCCATCCCGACACCCAGTCGCACTCGCCTTCGGGGGTGAACAGCGGCAAGGCCTGCTCGACCGGCAGCGCGAGACGGATCGTTGCCGAACGCTCGATGTGCATCAAGTCTCTCCGAAAGCTGCATGTTCACCTGTTCGTGTCGTGGCCGCCCGAGACCTTAGAATGTCGAGGAAGCCAACGCCATGGGAGGCAACCGTGTTACGCATCCAGCGACCGGTCCGGTCCGCATGACCGACCGCACCGACGTCGTGATCGTCGGCGGGGGAATCGCCGGGCTCGTCGCCGCGGCCGAGCTGGGGGACGCCGGGAAGCGCGTCGTCCTCGTGGAGCAGGAGGGCGCCAACACCCTCGGCGGCCAGGCGCACTGGTCGCTCGGCGGCCTCTTCTTCGTCGACAGCCCCGAGCAGCGGCGGCTCGGCATTCGCGACAGCCGCGAGCTCGCGTTGCAGGACTGGCTGGGATCCGCCGGGTTCGACCGGCCCGAGGACTACTGGCCAAGGAAGGTGGCGGAGGCCTACATCGGCTTCGCCGCGGGCGAGATGCGGCCCTGGCTCCACTCGCAGGGGATGCGCTGGTTCCCGCTCGTCGGTTGGGCCGAGCGCGGCGGCGGGATGGCGCACGGCCACGGGAACTCCGTCCCGCGCTTCCACCTCACCTGGGGCACGGGCCCGGGCGTCCTGGAGCCCTTCGAGCGCCGCGTGCGCGAGCATGTCGAGGCCGGGCTGGTCGACCTCCGCTTCCGCCATCGGGTCGGCCGGCTCCTGCGGACCGACGGCCGCGTCTCGGGCGTCGCCGGGGACGTGCTCGCCCCGTCTCGGGTGAAGCGCGGCGAGCGCTCGAACCGTGACGTGATCGGCGACTTCGAGCGGCGGGCCGGAGCGGTGATCGTCGCCTCCGGCGGCATCGGGGCCAACCACGAACTCGTCCGGGAGAACTGGCCGACGGAGCGGCTGGGCCCGGCTCCGCAGACGATGCTCAGCGGGGTCCCGCACCACGTCGACGGCCGCATGCTCGCCGTCGCGCGGACCGCGGGCGCCTCGATCATCAACACGGACCGGATGTGGCATTACACGGAGGGCATCCGGAACTGGGATCCGATCTGGCCGAACCACGGCATCCGGATCCTGCCGGGTCCCTCGATCATGTGGTTCGACGCCCTCGGAGACCGACTTCCCGCCCCCTACCTGCCCGGCTTCGATTCGCTCGGCACGCTCCGGCGGATCCTCGAAACCGGCCACGACCACTCGTGGTTCATTCTGACGCGCCGGGTGATCGAGAAGGAGATGGCGCTGTCGGGCTCGGAGCAGAACCCCGACGTCACATCGAAGAGCTGGCTGTCCGTCCTCCGGGGACGTCTCGGCGCCGGGCCGCCGGGACCGGTCCAGGCGTTTCTGGACCACGGGGAGGATTTCGTCGTCGCCGATCGGCTCGAGGAGCTCGTCGGCGGCCTGAACGAACTGGCCGGCGACGCACCGCTCGACGTCGAGCACATCCGGCGGCAGATCGAGGCCCGCGACCGCGAGGTCGCGAACCCCTTCACCAAGGACGCGCAGATCCTGGCGCTCCGCGGGGCGCGGAAATACCTGGCGGACCGGCTGATCCGGACGGCGAAGCCGCACCGTCTGCTGGATCCCGCCAACGGACCGCTTATCGGAGTCCGGCTTCGTATCCTCACCCGAAAATCCCTCGGCGGTCTGCACACGAACCTGCATTCGCAGGTGCTCGACGCGGAAGGAGCGCCCCTTCCCGGCCTGTACGCGGCGGGCGAGGTCGCGGGCTTCGGCGGGGGCGGCTACCATGGCTACAATTCGCTCGAAGGAACCTTTCTCGGTGGCTGCATCTTCAGCGGCCGGCACGCGGGCCGGCACGCGGCGAGCAGCGTGTAGCGCATCTACCGGAGGGGTGAGAATGCCGCAGAACATCGGTCGATTCGTGGGTCGCTATCTTCAGGCCCTCGGCGTGCTATTGCTGGGGACGATGATCATCGAAGCGGTCGGCGGTTCCTTACGAATCGACGTGACGTTTCTCCTCTTCCTGCTTGCCGGCACCGCGCTCGTGCTCCACAGCTCGCTCGCCCGGAAGATCGTTCTAGTTGGGTCCGCCATGACGATCGGCGCCTCCATCGTGTTCGCGATCCTCGCGCGCTCCCTGTCCTCCGGGGGCGGGATCTCCGTCGAGGTCTTCGGGCGGCCGATTGCGCAGCAATCCGCCTGGGTGGTCGCTCTCGCAATCGGCCTGCTGTTTCTCTCGGCCGCGGTGCCCCTGGGCCTACTGCTGACCTCGCAGGCACGACGCGAGTTCGGCGGCGACTAGAATCCTCTAGCTCTCCGCCGCACCTCCGGAGCCCTGTTCGCCCGTCGCGGTCGCTTCCCGGAGCGACGCCAACCGCGCCGGCGCATCGGCGACGAGCGGTACGCGGGACACGGTCGCCGCCCAGCGATGGTCGAGCATCTCCTCGTAGGCCGAGATCGCCCGCGCCGTCTCCCCTGCCCCTTCCAGGGCCCGGGCCGCATAGTAGAGCCGTAGCCGCTCGGCGAGCGCCTGCGGCGGCCCGTTGAAGCTCCCTATGCGCCACGCGTGCTCGTGCGCTTCTTCGTACCGGCCGAGGGCGAGCAGCGATCGGGCGACGACGTAACTTCCGAGCTCGGGCCAGCCCCCGGTTTCACGCACCGTTTCGTTCCACTCGAGAGAACGCTCGTAGTCGGCCGCGTGGAAGGCGAGCTCGCGGCTCGTCACGGCCTCCAGTAGCGGCTCGAACTGGCCCAGGCCCTCGGTCGAGCGGACCATTCCCATGATCGAGTCCGCCATCGCCACGGCGCCGTCGAGATCGCCGCGCTCGGCGAGCGATTGCATTCGCACGTAGGGTGGAAACGGATTCAGAGGGTCCGCCTCGGCCAGTTCCCCCGTCACGTGGTCCAGCCGGTTCCAGTCCTGCAGCGCGGCGAAGAAGGGTAGCTTGGCCGTCAGCGCCGTATTGGCGGCCCCACGGTCGCCCAGGCGGTCCGCACGCTCCCGGTAGGCCTCGAGCGCGGAGATGGCCTCCGTGAGCCCTCCCTCGTGAGCGTGCAGCGTAGCGAGCCCCATGTACGCCGGAAGGGAGGCCTTGAGACCGGTCGTGTCGATGACCGCCCGCAGCTCGGCTCTCCCCTCCGCGAAACGCTCCTCCGTCGCCCACGATTCCGCGAGGTGCCGGAGCGAGGGCTCGAAACCGGGTTGCAGGGCGAGCGCCTCCCGGAACGCCTCTCGCGCTGCCTCGTGGCGCCCCGCCATCATGAGGATCTCCCCGCGCGAGTCCCGGGGGTTCGGCTCGTTGGGCTCCAGCTCCACGTAGCGCCGGATCAGCGTGTCCGCCGCCTCGAAGTCGCCACCCCGCGCCCGGGCGTAGGCGAGGCTGTTGAACGCGCTGGCGTCGAACGGATCGAGGCGCACGGTCTCTTCGAGGAGGCGCGTCCGCTCGTCGCTGTTCTGCGGGTAGAGCTGGGCGAGCGCCGACCGCGCCTCCTTATCGTCGGGGTACAGGCGGACGAGGCTGTCGAGGATACGCCGCGACTCGCGGGTGTCCTGGTTGAGGGCCCGTGCCAGCATGGCGTCGAGAAAGAGCCGGTCTCGCTCCGGAGCGGAGTCGCGATGCTCGCGCGCGGAGCGTAGCGACTCGATTCCGAGCGAGAGGTTCCCGGAGTTCATCGCCACGTTGGCCAGGCGCATCTGCGCGAGCGCGAAGGTCGAGTCGAGGGCGACGGCCGACCGGAAGTGATCCATCGCCTCGGACAGCCGGAAGCGGCGCTGCGCGAGCAAACCGCGCAGGTACTCCCGGTACGCGTCCGGGTTGCGGGTGGTGACGGAAGCGACCGATGCGAGCTCGGTCGAGCTCACGACCTCCCCGGAGATCTGGTCCGCGAGGTCGGCGACGATTCGGTCGATGAGATCGAAGACGTCGGGTCCGCGCGCCTGCGACGACGCCTCCACGTCCCCCGACTCCACGTTCACGAGGTCGGCGCGGAGCACGAGGTCTTCGGGACTGCCCAGGACGGAGCCGTCCACCAGGAACCGCGCCCCCGCCCGGCGCGTCAGCCGACTCGCCATGGCCGGCGGGATCTCCGACGCGTCTTCGTATCCCTCCTGGCGCAGCAGGTCGTACAGGCGCTGGCCGGAAACCACGCGGATGCCCTGGTGGCTCGCCAGACCGGTCGTCAGCAGCTCGGACGCGCCCTGCCGGAGCCAGTCGAGCTCCGGCACGACGACGTCGAACGGCATCACCGCCACGGAGTGCTCGCCCAGGTCGACGACTGCGCTCAGGTCACGCGTCTCCACCGGCTCGGCGGTGCCGATCTGCCAGGCTCCGACGGCTCCGACAGCCGCGAGCAAGCTGAGAATCCCCGCCTCGCTCCGCTGGACGCGCTGGTGTCCCTTCTCGCCATGGAACCAGACGACGACCGCCACGGTGGGGATCCCGAGGACGAGCAAGAAGAGGGTGACGTCGAGCAACCTCCGCGACAACTCGTAGTTGTCGACGAGGAAACCCGTGACCTCGGCGATGCCCCAGGCTACGCCCACGTACAGGAGCAGCACCTGGAAGAGCTTCCGCTCCCGGACGCGACGAAACCAGCCTTCTGAACGCTCGTCCATGACGGAGATGAACTTCGACGCCCGAAGCGGGCCCCCGCAAGCGGCGTGACGCCGGGGCCAGTCTCCGCGCTACCGGTTCCCCTACTCGGGAACTTCCAGCAGCTCCACGTCGAAGATCAGCGCGGAGTTCGGCGGAATGTCGCCCTGTGGACGCGATCCGTAGCCGAGTTCCGGCGGGATGTAGAGCTTGTAGTTGCTCCCGACGGACATGAGCTGCAGACCCTCGGAAAACCCCGGGATCACGCCCTGCACGGGGAAGGTCGCCGGTTCGCCCCGGTCGCGGGAGCTGTCGAACTGCGTACCGTCCGGCAGCGTGCCGGTGTAGTGCACCGTGACCTGGTCCGTCGAATCCGGGCTCGCCCCGTCGCCCTCTTCGACGACCTCGTACTGGAGCCCCGACTCGGTCGTCGTCACGCCCTCGCGCTCGGCGTTCGCCGCGAGGAAGGAGTCGGCCACGGCCTGGTTCTCCTCCGCCTCGGCGGCGACCTGCTCCTGCCGGACTTGCTGCAGCTCCATCTGGAAGCCCTGGAGGAGAGATTGCAGCGTATCGATGGAGACCGCCGGATCGTTCTCGGCCAGGCCGGCGTTCAGGCCCCGCAGAAACGCGTCGTCGTCGATGCGGTCCGCCAGCGGCGCGAGGCCCTGTCCGATGTTGTGTCCGATGCCGTAGCTCGTCTTCTGGTCGTCCGTTTCGAGCGACGCGTCGGCCGTGGAGTCTCCACTCCCCGGTGCGCAGGCGGCCAGCGAGATCGCGGCCGCGACGGCCAGCGCGCCACTCTTCTTCACGTATGTGTGCAAAGATCCGTCCTTGATCGATTTGGGGGGTCGGCGAAGCAGCAAGTAACAGGATCGTCGGCCGCGAGGCCAGCCCGGGCTCGCGCACGCCTCCGGGCGCGGGCATGTTTGCCCGGTGGAAGACGATGCGCGCGGGCCGGGGCGAAGCCGGCAATCGGAGCTGTTCATCGCGGGCCTGACCGGTCGACGACCGGGGGTCGCGACCCGCTTCGATCGCCTGGCGTCGAGGGCGCGCGCGAAGCTCACGGACGAGGCCTTCGCCTACATCGCGGGCGGCGCGGGGACCGAGGACACGATGACGGAGAACCGGCGCGCATTCGCGCGCTGGCGGATCGTGCCGCGCGTGCTGCGCAGCGTGGAGCGGCGAGACCTGTCGACGGAGCTCTTCGGCCGGCGACTTCCCTTCCCCTGCCTGCTCGCGCCGATCGGCGTGCTCGAGATGGCGCACCCGGAGGCCGACCTCGCCGTCGCCCGCGCGACCGCCGCCGAGGGCGTCCCGTTCATCTTCTCCAGTCAGGCCTCGGTGCCGATGGAGGCCTGCGCCACCGCGATGGACGACGCGCCGCGCTGGTTCCAGCTCTACTGGAGCGCATCGAACGACCTGGTGCGGAGCCTCCTGAACCGGGCGGAAGCCTGCGGCTGCGAGGCGATCGTCCTGACGCTCGACACGACCCTCCTCGGCTGGCGGCCCCGGGATCTCGACCTCGGCTATCTTCCCTTCCTCCGCGGCCGCGGGCTGGCCCAGTACACGAGCGACCCGGCCTTCCAGCGTGAAGTGGATGAGCTGCTCGCATCGGGCGACGCCGAATCGGGCGTGGAGGACGGCCCGTCCCCACGGCCCGGCCTCTCCCTGTTCCGCGGCGCGTGGCAGATGGCCCGGCGCCATCCGGGGTCCACCTGGCGCAACCTGCTGTCGGGCCGCGCCCGCGCCGCGGTGCGACACTTCATCGGCACCTACTCCCGGCCGTCCCTCAGCTGGGACGACCTCGCGTGGCTCCGCGAGCAGACGGATCTGCCGATCCTGCTCAAGGGCATCCTCCACGCGGACGACGCCCGGGAAGCCGTTCGACGGGACATGGACGGCGTCATCGTCTCGAACCACGGCGGGCGCCAGGTGGACGGCGCCGTCTCGTCGCTCGACGCCCTGCCCGGCGTCGTGGAAGCGGTCGCCGACCGCATTCCCGTGCTTCTGGACAGCGGCATCCGCAGCGGAACGGACATCTTCAAGGCGCTGGCCCTCGGGGCCTCGGCCGTCTGCGTCGGCCGGCCGTACGTGTACGGGCTCGCAGTCGGCGGTGAGTCCGGGGTGCGGGAGGTCATCGCCAACCTGAGAGCGGAATTCGACCTGACCCTCGGACTCGCCGGGCTCGCCTCGGTGGCGGAGTTGGACGAAGGCTCTCTGCGGCGCTCACCCGATTGCGCCCCGGGCGCTCCGGAGCGACCCTCGGAGAAATGGGCGATCCAGGAGGCGGGAGATCGCGACGATGCATGAGTTCGCAGGGAGGATCCGACGAATGGCCGGCCCGATCGCCATCGTGGCGCTTCTCGCAGCATCGGCCTGCGGCCCGGCGCGGAACGGAACGGAGTGGGACGTTCTGATGCCGGAAGCCGAGAGCGCGGAGACGACGCGGATCTCCGGGTCCGTCGCGTACGTGGAGCTGGAGGGCGGGCTGTACGTCCTCCGGAGCGCCGACGGGACGACCTACAATCCGAACAACCTGCCGGAATCCTACCGGGTGGACGGAACGGCCGTCGACGCGGACGTGGTCGTACGCGACGACATCGCCTCGATCGCCATGGTCGGGCCGATCATCGACATCGTCCGGATCCGCGCGGCGCACGCCGACCGATCCGGGCCGGCGGCCGCGGAGGACGATGCCGCTCCGTAGCGCGACGGTAGTACGACGAAAAAACGGGCCGCCCGATTCCTCGGACAGCCCGCTCTCCTTCAACCTTCAGTCCGCGACTCCGATGGAGTCCCGAACCTCGGCGTCAGCTCCAGGTCAGAGCTCTACGACGTTCTCCGC
>CAZOEX010000032.1:0-14785 GCA_964578925.1 uncultured Gemmatimonadota bacterium
TCACCTGGGACGAGGTGTGGGACCGCTGGAAGGCGCGCGGGCCGATGAACGAGCAATTCGTGGAGTCGATCCGCCGGAGCCGGTCGGCCACGGAGCAGTTGCTGGCCGCGTGAGCGTTTCCGCAGCCGGCACGAAAGAGTCCGGTCCGCCCGATCCCGACCTGGTGCAGATTCGGCGCCGGGCGCCCGAGGGGGCGGCCGACGCCGGCTACGAGTCACCGCGCGAGCGCGGGATGAACTTCGCGGCGGTGCTGGCCGAGTCGGTGGGCCGCAATCCGGACCTGGAGCTCGAGGTTCCCGAATGGAGCGAACCGGCCGCCACGCCCGAGGAGGCCGTATGGCGGGCGCTGCACGAAGTCGCGGACCCCGAGTTCCCGATCTCGCTGCCCGACCTGGGCCTGATCTATGGTGTCGATGTCGAGGACGGCGTGGCCCGCATCGAAGTGACCTTCACGGCCTCCGCCTGTCCCTGCGTCGAGTTCATCAAGTGGGACATCCGGGAGCGGCTCCTCCAGGAGTCCGAAATCACGGCGGTCGACGTCGAGGTGACCTGGGATCCCCCGTGGACGGCCGAACGCATCACCGAACGCGGCCGCCGCGCGCTGAAACGGGCGGGCGTGGCCGTCTGACGAACGAGATCCGGCGACGAAATCGAACGAGATCGAGATGACGAGAGGCACACCATGGGTCGCCTGAGCGGCGAGAAGCTGTACGAGATCTTCGCCCGTCAGAAACGGGAGGATCGCTTCGAGCATATCGGCACGATCCAGGCGCCGAGCGCGCCGCTCGCCCGCGTGTATGCATGGCAGACGTACGACGAGGCGAAGTGGTTCGAGATGATCGTCGCTCCGCGCGACGCCTTCGACCCCGTGAACCGCGACGAAGCTCCGTTCACCCTGCATCCGTCGGAGGCGTCGTGAGCCCGGTGAAGACCACGCCGGCCGGCGGCTGGAAGTCGGCCGCCAACGTGCCGGAAGCGCTGCACGAGCCGCTCGCTTCGCTTCTTCTCTCCCTGGCCGACAACAAGCGGCTTCTCGGGATGCGCTACTCCGAGTGGATTCTCGGAGCGCCGACGCTCGAGGCGGGAATCGCCTGCAGCGCGATGGCGCAGGACGAATGGGGACACGGGCGCATCCTCTACGCCATCCTGAAGGACTTCGGACGGGATCCCGACGTCCTCGAGCACGAGCGAGAATCGGACGAATACGTGACGTCGGAGCTACTCGACGCGCCGGCCGCGGACTGGCCGGAGCTCCTGGCCCTGAATACGCTGCTCGATACGGCGATCTCCGTGCAGTGCGAGGCACTCACCGAAAGTCGGTTCACACCGCTGCACTACAAGATGGGCAAGCTCCTGGACGAGGAGCGTTTCCACTTCGAGCACGCACGCGGGTGGACCAGCCGCCTGGCCGAGACCGAGGCGGGCCGCGAGGCGCTCGCCGCGGCGTACCGGAGGGCACTCGAGCCCTGCCTGCGCTGGTTCGGCCGGGCGGACGGAGAGATCTGGGCCGGACTCGCCGATGCCGAGGTGATCGACGGCGACCCGGACGCCCAGCGGCAGCGATGGCTGGCGCGCGTCGGCCCGATGCTCGAGGAGGTCGGGCTCACCGTGCCCCGACCCGCGGGAGCCGATCTCGATTGGGACGGCTGGGATGACACCCGCCGCCGGTCGGGCCCCGGCGGGCCGGACGACGACACGCTGGGAAGGGTCAGGGGCGACAAGAACCGTTCGATGCTCATGGATTGATGCGAGGCGATAGCGGGAACGGCCGGGACCACGCGGCGACGCCGCAAAACGAGGATGTCGCGAAGACCGATCGCGGCAGCCTCGACCGGTCGCTCGCCAGCGACGCGATGCCGGAGTCCGTCCGCTGCCCGTTCTGCGACGGAAGGGAGACCGAACAGTTCTCGGCCTTCGGATCCGCCCTGTCGGTCAGCCAGTATTACTGCCGCGACTGCCGGACCGTCTTCGAATGGATGAAGTGGCACGACCGCGGTTGAGCGGTCCGGTCGCCGATCTCGCAGCCGGCGTCTCAACCAAATCCGCTCTTCCGGCATCCAACTTCACGAACCGATGAGCCGCGGGGAGATCCTCCCGCGGGCCCGCCGACCATCCCGGAGACGGGGACAAGTGAGGGAGATCCGGACGTGAGCACGATTCGACCTGCGATGATTCGATTCACAGCTACCCAGCAACACATTTCGCGCGCCGCGGCCACCCTATCGTGTGGGTTGGCGGTCCTCCTGGCGCTCGCTCCGGCCGCGTCGGCCCAGCAGATGCAGCGGCAGGGCGACGCCGAGTGGTGCCAGGGCGATCGATGGGACGACGATGACCGGGACCGCTACTGCGAAGTCCGCAGCGTGACGGTTCCCGCGTCCTCGAGCCTGGAAGTGGACGCCAGTCCGAACGGCGGCATCGACGTCGAGGCCTGGGACCGGAACGAGATCCGCGTCGAAGCGAAGGTGCAGACCCATGCCCGCCGGGCGGGGGAGGCCCGCGAACTGGCGGACGAGATCGACATCGTCGTCGAGTCGGATCGAATCGATACGGAAGGCCCTCGCATGAACCGTCGCGGCGACGGCTGGAGCGTCAGCTACCGGTTGATGGTGCCCCGGCGGATCGATCTCGATCTGCGCTCCGTGAACGGCGGCATTGCGCTCGCCGGTGTCACGGGGAGCATCGACCTTCGGACGACGAACGGAGGTCTGACGATTCGAGACGCGGCCGGCGACGTTCGCGGCCGGAGCACGAACGGTGGGATCACGGCGACCCTCGCCGGGACCCGTTGGCGGGGCGAAGGACTCGACCTGGAGACGACCAACGGCGGCGTCGTGCTGGACGTGCCGGCGGGCTACTCCGCCCACCTCGAGACCGGAACGGTGCACGGCGGGTACGAGATCGACTTCCCGGTGACGGTGCAGGGCCGGGTAGATCGGCGGCGGCTGTCCGTCGATCTCGGGGACGGCGGTCCGACGATTCGCGCCATGACCACGAACGGAGGCGTGTCCGTACGCAGGTCGTGAACGGTCGAACTCTTCGAGGCGTTTCCGTGAATCGTGCCGGAACCTTGCATTGACGGAGTGCGTTCCACCAGCATACGAGGGTGAATTGACGAAAGGATGATTCAGCCGGACACATGAACGAATGATCGACACCACCGGACCCGTTGTCGGCGCCTGCAGGAAGTGCTGCGCCTGGTGTACGTGTCGCCCCTGTATGCGGGCACGCGAGCGATGTCCGGTGAGCAGGCGCGCTTCCATGTAAGACGCCAGCTGCGTCCCGAAACGGGACGGAATCCAGCCGCCGGGCACTCGATGCTCGGCGGCTTTTTTCGTTTACCTATTCCACACCGACGTGCGATATCGAAAGGACATGCTGATGGGTTCGGACAGATGGTCATGACACCACCGCAGCAGAAGCGGAACGAGGTCGGGACGGAAGAGCACGAGAAGATCGTCCGTTTCGGCGAGGCCGACAGGCACCGGGTTCGCAATTGGGCGGCGGCCGGCTATCCGGGCGAGGCGTGCGGTCTGCTGATCGGCAAGATGGTTCGCGGGGAGACCTGGATCCACTCGGTTCGGCGGGCGCGCAACCTAGAAGGTGAGCGGACGGCAACCCGCTACGAGCTGGATCCGCAGGCGTTTCTCGCCGCGGACAGGGACGCCCGGGAAAGGAATCTGGACGTCGTCGGTTTCTGGCACTCGCATCCCGACGCGCCGCCGGTTCCGTCGGAGACCGATTTGTCCGCGGCCTGGCCGGGCTACGTCTATCTGATCGTTTCCGTCGAGGCCGGAACCGCGCGAGAGATGCGGGCCTGGTCGCTGAAGGACGGTACCTTCCAGGAGGGAGCACTTACATGACGACGAGTACGAGCGCCACCGACATCGTGATCCGCATTCCGACGCCGCTGCGCACGCATACGGAAGGGAAGGCCGAGGTCGACGCCTCGGGCGCGACGGTGCGGGAGGCGCTGCACGATCTGGCGAACCGATACGACGGCATCGGGCAATCGATTTTCACGTCCGGGGGCGAGCGGCGTCGGTTCGTCAACATCTTCCTCGGAGACCGCAGCCTGCGGACGGAAGAGGATCTGGACACCCCGGTGAGCGCCGGCGACGTGGTCGCCATCCTGCCGGCCGTGGCCGGCGGCCGGACGGCCAGCGCGCGCCGCCTGGCGGAGTTGCAGTCCGAGATCCCCGAGGTCTCTCCTCGCGAGGCGCAGGCTCTGCAGCGTGACGGCGCGCTTCTCGTGGACGTGCGCGAGCCCGACGAGACGGCCGGTGGAACCCCGGTCGGGGCGCGCCGCGTGGTTCGCGGTTACCTGGAGCTGCAGATCGAGGAGCACGTCGACGACTTCGAACGGCCGCTCGTCGTGATGTGCGCGGGCGGCGCGCGCTCCCTGCTGGCGGCCGACGATCTCAAGCGGATGGGCTTCACCGACGTCCGATCCATGGCCGGCGGTTTCAATCGATGGAAGAACGACGGGCTACCCGTGGAGGTCCCGGAGACGCTGGATGCCCGCGAGCGAGAGCGGTACGGGCGACACCTGCTGATGCCCGAGGTCGGCGAGGAAGGCCAGCTCGCGCTGCGAAAGAGCCGAGTTCTGATGGTCGGGGCCGGCGGACTCGGTTCCCCCGCGGCCCTCTACCTGGCGGCGGCCGGAGTCGGAAGCCTGGGCGTCATCGACGATGACGTGGTCGACAGGAGCAACCTGCAGCGGCAGATCCTCCACACCGACGACAGGGTCGGAACACCGAAGACGGATTCGGCTCGCGCGACACTGTCGGCGCTGAACCCGGACATCGAAGTGAACACCTTCGCCGAACGGCTCACGAGCGACAACGCCGAGCGGCTGCTGGCCGGCTACGACGTCGTCGTGGACGGCAGCGACAACTTCGCGACGCGTTATCTCGTGAACGATGTCTGCGTGCAGTTCGGGATTCCGAACGTGCACGGCAGCATCTACAGATTCGAGGGCCAGGTGTCCGTCTTCTGGCCGGGGCGGAAGCAGTCGCCCGGTCCCTGCTACCGCTGCCTGTACCCGGAGCCGCCGCCGCCCGAGCTGGCGCCCTCGTGTGCCGAGGCCGGCGTCCTGGGCGTGCTGCCGGGCGTCGTCGGCACGCTGGAGGCAGTCGAAACGGTCAAGCTGATCCTCGGAGTCGGGGAGCCACTCGTCGGCAAGCTGCTGCACTACGATGCGCTGACGGCGACCTTCACGACCTTCCGGGTCGAGCGCGACTCCGCGTGCGACTGGTGTGGGGACCACGTCCACGAGACGCCGGAACTGATCGATTACGAGGCCTTCTGCGCAGTGGGCGCCGCGTGAATTCAGGCGGAAGCGAGGGGAGCGGCGCGACCGGCGATCGGAAGGGCATCGCCGCCGCCACGCCCCTCGTGCGGATCGTCCATCCGGAGCTGCCGGACGGTGCGACGCTCCATGCGAAGCTCGAGAGCGTACACCCCGCCGGTTCCGTCAAGCAGCGGCCTGTCGAGCGAATGCTCTCTCGCGCGCTGTCCCGGGGCGACCTCGACGGGCGGCGGCTGCTCGACTCCAGCTCCGGCAACGCCGGAATCGCCTACGCGCAGGCCGGCGCCGTTCGCGGCGTGCCGGTGACCCTGGTCGTGCCCGGCAACGCCAGCCGCGAGCGCCTCGAGCGGATCCGCAGCCATGGGGCCGAGCTCGTCCTCACCGATCCGATGGACGGCTACGACGCTGCGATCGCGAAGGCGAGGGAGCTCGCCGAGCGACACCCGGACCGTTACTGGTATGCCGACCAGTACTCGAATCCCGACAACTGGCTGTCCCACTTTCACGGCACCGCGGCGGAGATCCTGGCCCAGTGGCCGGGCCGGGGACCAGGGCGTCCCGAACCCGGCGAAGGAGGGGGAGTTCCGCCCGACGCCTTCGTATCGGGTATCGGGACGGGCGGAACGATCACCGGCGTCGGTCGCCGCCTGCGGCAGGCCCGTCCGGATCTCGTGATCGCGGCCGTCGTCCCCGAGCGGTTTCCGGGCATCGAAGGTTTGAAGCCCCTCGGAGCGCCGGACGATCACGTTCCCGAGCTCCTCGACGAGACGCTGATCGATCGGCAGCACGAGGTCACGAGCGAAGAGGCGGCGCGGCGCTGCCACGAGCTCGCGGAGCTCGGTTTCTTCGTCGGCCCCTCGTCCGGAGCGAATGTCCACGTGGCCCTCGCGCTCGCCGCGTCCGGACGTGCCCGGCGGATCGTCACGATCCTGCCGGACACGGGCGAGCGCTACGTGTCGACGGGGCTCTGGTCGGACACGGGCTCGCGCCGCCGGAGTTCGGCGGCGACCGCGCCGGCGTCGAGGCCGGCCGATCTCCAGAGCACGAGCAGGTGATAGAGCAGGTCGGCCGACTCCGCGGCCAGCTCTTTCCGTTCGGCGTCCGCCGTTCGTAGCGCCGCGACGACCGTCTCCACCGCCTCCTCCCCGACCTTCTGCGCCACCCGCTCCGTCCCGGCGTCGAGCAGTGACGCGGTGTAGGACCCCGATGGACGCTCGATCGCCCGCTCCTCGATCCGGCGCTCGAGGCGCTCGAGCACGCCGGCGAGTCCGGGAGTCGCGTCCCGGATCGTGCCCCCGACGCTGTCCCAGACCGGGAAGCCGACGCCCGCTTCACCGAAGCAGCTCGCGCGCCCGGTGTGGCAGGTCGGGCCGTGGGGGCGCGCCGTGAGGAGGAGGGCGTCGCGGTCGCAGTCGACCCTGATGGATCGCAGCTCCAGCCAGTTGCCCGACGTCTCGCCCTTCTCCCAGAGTTCCTGGCGTGAGCGGGAGTAAAAGGTCACCCGCCCGCTCTCGAGCGTCGCGTCGAGGGCCGCGCGGTTCATCCAGCCGAGCATGAGCACGGACCGGTCGTCGACCGATTGGACGATGGCCGGGACCAGGCCGCCGTCCGGCGAGAACTCCACGACGTCGGGCGCGAAGGGCGCCGGTGCCGGCCGAACGAGGATGCCTCGCGATGCCAGGTGCCGCTTGACCTCGGCGATCGTGAGCTCCTCGTAGTGGAAGAGCGACGCGGCGAGCGCCGCCGCCGCGCCCGCCTCCAGAGCTTCGGCGAAGTGCTCCGCGGCGCCCGCGCCGCCGGACGCGATGACGGGGATGCGCACGGCCGAGCAGACGGCCTCGAGCAACTCGAGGTCGTATCCCTCCTTCGTGCCGTCGCGGTCGAACGAAGTCAGGAGGATCTCCCCGGCTCCCAACTCCGCGGCGCGCCGGGCCCAGGTGACGGCGTCGAGCCCCGTGGTCTCGCGGCCGGCCCTGACCCGGACCTCCCAGCGTGAGGGGGCGCCGTTCGGTTCGGCCATGGCCTCCGCATCGCCCATGCCGGCCCGTTGCGCAGCGTCGATCGCCACGACGACCGCTTGGGAGCCGAAACGCTCGGCGGCCTCGCTGATCAGCTCGGGCCGGCGGACGGCCGCCGTATTGATCGCGACCTTGTCCGCCCCCGCGCCCAGAACACGACGCATGTCATCGACCGTTCGAATCCCGCCGCCCACGGTAAAGGGGATCGGCAGTTCGCGGGCCACGCTCTCGGCCAATCGCGCTGCCGTGGCCTCGCCCTGGCGGGTCGCCGTGATGTCGAGAAGGACGAGTTCGTCGGCGCCTTTCTCCGCGTAGACACGTGCGAGCTCCACGGGGTCGCCCGCGTCGCGCAGACCGCGAAAACGCACGCCCTTCACGACCCGTCCGTCGGCCACGTCGAGGCAGGGGATGATGCGTCGCGTCAGCATGCGGTCTCCTCCCGCAGCGGGTCTCCGCCGTCCGGTTCCTCGCCCGCCGCGAGATGATCCGCGGGCTCCTCGCCTGCCTCGGCGATCGCCCGTGGCAGCTTCAGCCGCCCTTCGTACAGCGCGCTGCCGATGACCGCGCCGGCCGCGTCGGCATCCCGCAGGCGCCGGATGTCCCCCACCGTCGTGACGCCTCCCGCCACGATCGTCTCGAACCCGGCGCGTACGAACCGACCGCCGCGGGTCGAGTTCGCCGATCCCAGCATGCCGTCGCGCAACGTGTCGGTGAAGACGATCGTCTCGATGCCGGCGTCCGACAGCCTGTTCATCAGCTCGGCGAGTCCCGTTTCCGCGCTCCGTAGCCAGCCGTCCACCATCACCTCGTTCCCGCGCAGGTCGACGGCCGTCGCCACCCGGCTCGCCCCGAAGGTGGATACGACGTCGGCCACCCAGTTCAATCGGGTTACGGCCGCGGTGCCGAGAATCACCCGGTCGACACCCAGCTCCAGGCAGCCTTCGACGTCGCGCGCGCTCCGGATCCCGCCGCCGGTCTGAACGAAGCCAGGAAACGCATCGCCGATGCGCGAGAGGACGGAGAGATGCTCCGGCTTGCCGGACCTGGCGCCGTCCAGGTCCACGACGTGGAGCGCACGGGCGCCCTCCGCCGCGAAGCGTTCGGCCTGCACGACCGGATCGTCGGCGTACACCGTGACGTCGTCGAACGAGCCGCGGGCCAGCCGTACGCAGGCCCCGTCGAGCAGATCGATGGCCGGATAGATCACCATGCGTCGCACTCCCCGCAGAAGTTCGCGAGGACCCTGGCTCCCGCCGGTCCCGATTTCTCGGGATGGAACTGCACGCCGGCCACGTTCCCGGATCGAACGGCGGCTGGAAAGGGTTCCCCGTACGAGGTCGTGCCGGACACGACCGCTTCGGGGCAATGGGCGCGGAACGAGTGCAGGAAATAGAACCATCGCTCGTCACGGACGTCCCGAAAGAGCGGATCCTCGCGGTCGACACGTACCCGTGACCAGCCCATGTGGGGTACGGGCGGGCCGTCCCCTCGTCCGGGCGTATCCCAGCCGAAGCGACGGACCGTGCCGGGCACGAGTCCGAGGCACTCGGTCACCGATCCGTCATCGGCGTTCTCTTCGGACGATTCGCAGAGCAGCTGTAAGCCGAGGCAGACGCCGAGGAGAGGACGCCGACGTCCGAGCAGCTCGTCGGTCCACCCGCTCTTGCTCAGCGCCGTCATCGCGCTGGCGGCCGCGCCCACGCCGGGCAGGATGACGCCCCGGGCGGAGCCCAGCTCGTCGGGTGTGCGAGCGCGCTGATGCGCGATGCCGAGCCGATCGAGCGCGAACTCGACGCTCCGGAGATTCCCGGCTCCGTAGTCGACGAGCGCGATCACAGAACGCCTTTCGTCGAGGGGACCTCGTCGGCGAAGCGCTCGTCCCGTTCGATCGCGGCTCGCAGCGCACGGCCGAGCGCCTTGAACAGCGCCTCGATCTTGTGGTGGTCGTTCCGTCCGTAGAGCACCCGGACGTGGATCGTCGCCCGAAGCCGGTCGGCCAGGGCGCGTACGAAGTCCTCGATCAGCTCCGTCGGGAGCTCGCCGACCCGCTCGCGCGAGAACTCCGCGTCGAACACGACGAAGTTCCGCCCGCTCAAGTCGAGCACGACACGGGCGAGGGTCTCGTCCATCGGCACCCAGAAGCCGTAGCGCCGGATGCCCCTCCGCTCGCCGAGCGCCTCGTCGAGCGCCTCGCCCAGCGTCAATCCGAGGTCCTCCACCGTGTGGTGCTCGTCGACGTGCAGGTCGCCGTCGGCGGCGACCGTGAGGTCGATCGCCGCATTCCGCGCCAGCAGCTCGAGCATGTGATCCAGGAAGCCGAGCCCGCTGTCGATCGACCCCCGGCCCGTGCCTTCGAGCGTCACCGCCACGCGAATGTCCGTTTCGCGCGTTTCGCGCCGAACCTCCGCTCCACGCTCCGGTCTCGCCCCGGTCCCCCGGTCCCCGCCGCGGGCCGCCTCGCCATTCACGCCGCCACCCCGACGCGCCGCGCGGGTCGGCGTCCCTCGTACACGGTGAACTCGCGCCATCCCGTGTCGGCCGCGAGCTGAACGCCCTCAGCCAGCCCCCCGCCGAACTCGTCGGGCGAGTGGGAGTCGGAGCCGAGCGTGAGATACTCGACGCCGATCTGACGCGCCCACTCGAGGATGTCGGCTTCCGGATAGGGCACGCCCGGCGCCTGGAAGAGGCCGGAGGTGTTGATCTCGAGCCCGATGCCCCGGCGCGCCATCTCCCCGAGGATCGGCTCGATCAATCCCCTGTAGCGTCGCGCGACGTAGTGGCCGTAGTGGCGGTGCCCGTAGCGCTTGATCAGGTCGAAGTGGGCCACGACGTCGAACTCGCCCCACTCCACCAGCTCGGCGACCTCGCGGAAGTACGCCTCGTACGCCTCGTCCTGGGAGCGCGCCAGGAAGAAGGGATCCACGTCGCTTCCACCCGAGATGTTCAGCCCGTCGACGATGTGCACGGAGCCGAGCACGAAGTCGAACGGCAGCGCGCCGAGAAGGCGCTCGTAGGCCGGCAGCCATTCCCTCCGGAACTCCAGTTCCACGCCGAAACGAAGCTCGATCTCGGGAAAGCGCGCCGCCACGGTGCGTATCGCCGCGGCGCTCCGGCGAAAGCGCGGGATCATCTCCTCCGGATCCGCGTGCCACGCACCGCCCGCGTCCATCGCCTCGGCGTGGTTCGTCACGCAGATCCGGATGTCGGAGTCGCCGTCGGCAGCCTGGATCG
Source organism: uncultured Gemmatimonadota bacterium (assembly GCA_964578925.1). GTDB lineage: Bacteria > Gemmatimonadota > Gemmatimonadetes > Palauibacterales > Palauibacteraceae > JARFPW01. Next base: position 10,558 of record CAZOEX010000032.1, read on the forward strand.
CGGCGGCGCAGTGGCGCGCCAGCGATCCCGTGCCGTCCGACGAGAACTCGTCGTGGAAGTGATAGTTGATCATCCGAGCGTCGCCTCCAGCGCAGCGAGAAATCTATCGTTGTCGTCCGGGGTTCCGATCGTCACTCGCAGGGCGCCGTCCAGTGCCGGGAGACCGTCCCGGCGTCGGATGACGATCCCGTGCCGACGAAGGAGCAGCTCCTGGACGCCGGCCGGGTCCGTGACGAAGAACAGCAGGAAGTTCGCCTCCGAGGGCAAGACCCGGAGTCCGAGCGATCGCAGGCCGTCCGACACGCGCTCACGCTCCGCCACGACCCGGTCGCGCCGGCGGCGCATCTCCTCCGGCGCGCCGAGAGCCTGCGTACCGAGTCGAATCGCCGGGGCCGTCAGGCGATAGGGAAGCCCGACGACGTCGAGCAGGCGAACCAGAGAGGGCGAGCCGACGAGATATCCCGTTCGGAGGCCCGCCAGGCCCCAGGCCTTCGAAAGCGTGCGAATCACGACGAGGCGCTCCGCACCGGGCGTCCCGGCGAGTGAAGCCAGGGACGGGGGCCCGCGGCCGGGGGGCGACCCGTCGTCGGCCCGCGAGCGATCCGAGCGGGCGAACTCGACGTAGGCCTCGTCGACGGCCACGACCGCTTCGGTCCCCTCCAGCAGCGCCAGGATCCGATCACGAGACAACAGGTTCCCCGTCGGATTGTTGGGCGAGCAGATCATCACGAGCGGGGCATCGGCCGCCGCGCGAATAACGGCCTCCGGGTCCAGGTCGAACTCGTCGTCGAGCGTGACCTGTCGGACGAGCGCCCCGTGAGCGGCGCCCCGTTGCCGGTACATGTCGTAGCTGGGCGTCGTCGTCACCATCGGCTGGCGCGGTTCGACCAGTGTTCGCACCAGGACGTCGATCACGTCGTCGGCCCCGCTCCCCAGCCAGAGCCGCTTCGGCTCGACGTCCAGGTAGTCGGCCAGCGCAGCCCGCAGCGGGCCGCCCGCCGGATCGGGATAGCGATGCAGCTCTTCGCCCACGACCGAGCCGAGCCCGTTCTCGTTCGCGTCGAGACGCAGGCCGGCCCGCGCCTGGCGCCGGGCGGACGCGTACGGGGCCACGCCCTCGAGGTGGCGCCGCAGCGGGCCGGTCCAGGGCCGGACGTCGCCTTCGTTCGTCGTCGGCGTGCTCACGTCTCCACCTCCGCGCCGGCCGTTGCCTCCGCCCTCGTCCGTGCGGGCGAAACCGCCGCCCGGACCGATGTGGCGTGGCCGGGCAGGCCTTCCCATTCGGCCAGCGTCTCGATCGCCGGCATCAGTCGGAGGAGACCGTCTTCGCTCAACTCCTGCACGGAGATCCAGCGTCCGAAGGCGTCGAGATCGAGACCGCCGGTGCCACGGCCGCGACCTCCCGTCGGCAACACGTGGTTGGCGCCCGTGCAGTAGTCGCCGGCCGCCACGGGTGACGTCGATCCCAGGAAGACAGCGCCCGCGGACGAGACCAGCGCGAGCCGCTTCCGGGGCTCATTCGTGAGGATCGCCAGGTGTTCGGGCGCCATCGCGTCGATCCAGCCCACCGCGTCGCCTTCGGTGGCCACGATGAACGCGGCGCCGTCCGCGAGACTTCGGGCGGCGGCCTCCCGTCGCTTGCCCCGAAGCGCGTCGAGCCGTTCGAGGAGACGGACACGGACCTCGGTCGCCAGGGCCTCGAGGTCGTCAGGCGAGTCTCCGTCCAGCACCAGACCGCAACGCGAGTCGGGTCCGTGCTCGGCCTGGGCGACGAGCTCCGCGGCGATCCGGTCGGCGTCCGAGCTCGCGTCCGCCCATACGACCACTTCCGACGGGCCCGCCGGCAGGTCGATCGCGACGGTGTCGAACACGGTCAGCTTGGCCGCGTTCACCCACCCGCCGCCCGGACCGAAGATCTTGTCCACGGGGCGGATCGACTCCGTGCCGAAGGCCAGCGCGGCGATCGCATGGGCGCCGCCGACGGCGTACAGTTCGTCGACCCCGACCAGTGCCGCCGCGGCCAGCACGGCCGCCGCGGGCTCGCCACCGGGACCGACCGGCGAACAGACGACGACCTCCGCGCATCCGGCGATCCTGGCCGGCACGGCGGCCATCAGGAGGCTCGACGGATAGGCGGCTCCCCCGCCGGGCACGTAGACGCCCACCCGACGGATCGGCCGAAACTCGCGCCAGAGCCGTACCCCGGGAACGGTTTCGACCGGGTCTTCCTCGCGCCGCTGGGCCTCGTGGCAAAGCGCGATGTTGTCGCGAGCGAGTTCCAGTGCCGCCCGCCGTTCGGCGTCGAGCGCCTCGAGCGCTTCCCGGCAACGTGTGGCGGGCACCCGGAGCGACGCGTGCTCCGCCCCGTCGAATCGCGCCGCCAGCTCTCGCAGCGCGCCGTCGCCCCCCGTACGCACGGCCTCCAAAATCCCCCGCACCTCGTCGGCGGCGGGGCCCTCGTCGCCGCTTCCCGGTCGACGGGCCCAGGCGTATGCCTCCCGCTCCGGTAGCGTCGGCAGCAGTGCCGTGGTGTCGGCCGGCGTCATCGCATCACCTTTTCGACCGGCAGAACGAGGATCTCGGTGGCGCCGGCGGCTTTGAGCCGCTCCATCGCCTCCCAGAAGACATCTTCTTCCGCGGCGGCGTGCACCGCGACCATCCCCTCCTCTGCGAGCGGCATCACGGTCGGGCTGCGCATGCCCGGGAGGATCTCGCGGATGCGGGGAAGGGCGCTCTGCGGCGCGTTGAGCGTCACGTACTTCAGGCGACGGGCCATGAGGAGACCGTCCATTCGTACGAGAAGGCGGCGCACGAGCGACGCCCGGGGGCCGTCGCTCGCCGGATCAGGTCCCGCGACCAGCGTCGCCTCGGACTTCCAGAGCACGTCGATCGGACGCAGCTCGTGCATCTGGAGCGTCGTACCGGTGGAGACCAGGTCGCAGATGGCGTCCGCCACGTCGAGGGCCGGCGCGATCTCGACGGCTCCCCTCAACTGCACGATTCGCGCATCGATGCCACATCCGTCCAGGTATCTCCGTAGCGATCTCGGGTGCGTCGTCGCAATCCGTCGGCCCTCGAGATCCGCTGGATCGCGCAACCCCGATCCCTCGGGCACGGCCAGGTTCAGCGAGCAGCGACCGAAGCCGAGCGACTTCAGCTCCGTCAGCCCCGCGTCCTGTTCGCGGATGACGTTGCCGCCGACGATGCCCAGGTCGGCAACGCCGTCCTGCACGTATTCCGGGATGTCGTCGTCGCGGAGAAAGAGCAGCTCGACGTCGAGGTTGCGGCAGCGGGCGAACAGCCGCCGCTCGCGCTCGTCGAAGTCGAGTCCGATGCCGCGGAGCAGTTCGAGGCTCGGTTCCGTGAGGCGTCCGCTGCCCTGTATCGCGATCCGCAGGGCGGAGCTTCGCGGCCCGTCCGCGTCGACGCGTGCGACATCCGTCGGCAGGTTCGGTCTCGCTCTCCTGGTCGTGTCAATTTGCATCGGGTGCTTTCGGTCGAGTGGCCCGCGGCCACGTGGCACAAAAAAACACCCGCCTCGCGAGGAGACGGGTGCTTTGCAGTCGATCTCGAGCGGATCAGGCTAGATCAAGGGCACACGCCTCCGGAGCCATCGTGGAGATGGCCGTGAACGTGATGCCGGTGCGCCGCCGTGATTCGCTTCATGGCTGCTGTATCTACGGGCTGCCCGACGGGATCGCAAGCCGCTCCTTCGTTGCGCCGGCACCCGCTCGCCGGCTACCGTGAGAGCAGTCTCCGCTGGCTCTTCCCATTCACGGGCCGGACCACCGGCAAGGAGCGCGTCCGATGAAGACGGTCAAGCGAGTACTCGACGCCAAGGGCCACGAGGTCTACTCCACCACGCCGGACACAACGGTGTTCGACGCCTTGCAGGAGATGGCCGATCGAAACGTCGGGGCGCTGATCGTGCTCGACGACGGCGAGGTCGTGGGCATCTTCTCGGAGCGCGACTATGCCCGGAAGATCATCCTTCTCGGGCGTTCCTCCCGCGAGACCCCGGTGCGCGACATCATGACGACCCGCGTCGTCTACGCCCGGCCCGATCTGTCGCTCGAGGAATGCCTCGCGCTGATGACCGACAAGCGCATCCGCCATCTCCCGGTGATAGAGGATGACGAGCTGACCGGGGTCGTGTCGATCGGCGACCTGGTGAAGGGCATCATCCAGGAGCAGCGCTTCATCATCGAACAGCTCGAGAGCTACGTGT
>CAZOEX010000033.1:0-14716 GCA_964578925.1 uncultured Gemmatimonadota bacterium
CGGCTCCGGCTGGATCGAGACGGGACAGCTGCCCCTCTTTCTGCGGGCGCCACGGGACGACGACGAACCGACGCTCACTCTGGACGTGGGGGATACGACGGCGGGCGAGGCTGAGAAGGAACTGATCCTCAAGACGCTCGAGGTCGTGGGCGGCAACAAGGCGGAAGCCGCCCGGCGCCTGGATCTCGACGTGAAGACGATCCGCAACAAGCTGAAGCGTTACGAGAAGAACGCCGGCGAATAGCGTTCGATGATCCGATGAGACCCTGCCGGCCGTGAAGGTCTCGACCAAGCTCTGGGCGGGCTACGGGCTCCTCCTTCTTCTGCTCGGATCCCTGCTCGTCTACCACGTTCGCATCATCGGCGACCTGGCGGAGGCCCATCGGCGCGTCACGGCCGTGTCGGTGCGCGTGTCGGTCAACAGCGCCGAGCAGCTCTATCGGCTCGACCGGCTGTGGGACGCCGGACAGAAATTCCGTGTGCTGGGCGACTCCGGGTACGCCGAACTCTACCATCGCGTCGCGGGTGAGATCGACAGCGCGCTGGCCGTACTGGACACCCTGTCCCGGGATGCGGCCGAGCGCAGCCGGGTGGACGAACTGATGGTCGAATGGGAGACCTTCCGTGGCCCGGAAGATCCGCCGATCGTTCCATCGTCCGAGGAACTCACGGCCGGCCGCGACCGGCTCAAACGTACCGTCTTCGACGTGTCGGAGGCAGCGCGTTCGACGATGCTGGCCGAGGTGGAGGGTGCTCGGCGCGACGTCGAGCGCGCCCGGCGAAGCGCCTGGATCGTGGGTGGCGCGGCTCTGCTGGCCGGACTCTCGATCATCCTGCTGATCATTCGATCGATCAGCGGCTCGCTCACCCGGCTGTCCGAGGCCACCCGCGAGGTGGCCGAGGGCAGGTTCGGCCACCGGTTGGGCGGGGCGCACGACGAGGAGTTCCGGGAGCTGGCGGAGAATTTCAACCGGATGGCACGCCGGCTCGAGGAGGTGGACGAACTGAAGCGCGATTTCATCTCGGGTATCTCTCACGATCTGAAGAGTCCCCTCGCGTCGATCAAGGAGGCCATGCGCGTGCTGCTCGACGAAGTCCCCGGTCCGGTGAACGAGCGGCAGGAGCGACTGCTGCGGCTCGGTCTGGCGAGCGGCGACCGACTGTCGGCGATGATCTCCGACCTGCTGACGCTCTCACAACTGGAGGCCCATGCGATCGGCTACGATTTCGAGCCGCACGACCTGTCCGGGCTCGCGCGGCAGGCCGCCGAGCGACTGGAGGCGCGGCTGGAACAGGCGGGGGTGGCGATGCGACTGGACGCGCCCGAGGGTCTCGTGGTGACCTGTGACGGCGACCGGATCGCCCAGGTTCTCGAGAACCTGCTCGACAATGCGCTCAAGTTCTCGCCCGAGGGGACGACGATTCGGTTGACCGTGCAGGCGACGCCGGCGGCGGAGGCCGGCGCTGTCGAGGTCCGGGTGTCAGACCGCGGTCCCGGCGTCTTCGAGGCCGACCGGCAGGCCATCTTCGAGCGTTTCGTCCAGCGTGGCGCACCGGGCGGTTCCGTTGGAGGCGTGGGGCTGGGGCTGACGATCTGCCGGGAGATCGTCGCGGCACACGGCGGCCGCATCGGGGTGCAAGACAATCCCGGCGGAGGCAGCACCTTCGTCGTGACATTGCCGCAAGAACCGCCGGCAGCCGAATGAAGATCACCGCAAGCCCGATCCGCACCGCGAAGCCATTCCGGGGGACCGCATGGCCCGACAGAACGACGTGAGCCGGCTGGTCGTGGTGGGCGCCCTGGTTCTCGCAACCGGCGGCTGTGCGGTCTTCGGAGGCGGTGGGGGCCCGGACGTCGGCACGCCCGAGCCGGCCGTGTCGGCGGCGGATGACGAGTCGAACCCGCAGTCGGCCGATACGGCGGTGGCCGCTTCCGGCGGATCCATGGAAGATCGACTGCTGTCCGGAGACTACGCGGGCGCTCTGGCGCTCTTCGCGGCGGACAGCTCTCTGCACACCGACGAGGACGCGCTCTATCGAGCCGGTCTGGCGGCGGCGATGTCGGGGCATCCGGGCCACGACCCGCGGCGGGCGACCAGGTTGTTTCGCCAGCTTCTCGAGCTGCATCCCGATACGGAACACCGGCTCTCGGCCGAGCTCCATCTCGAGATGATCGCCCGGGAGCGCGACCTGCGCACGATCAACGATCGTCTCGAACGGGAGCTTCGACAGCTCAAGGCCATCGACCTGGGCCAGGAGCCCGAGGAGTCGGACCCCTGACCTCGCGCGTGGCCGTCGTCAACGGGAAGATCGCCGCGAAGGCGGAAGTCGCCGCCGCGGTCCTGAAGCTGGCGTCGGCCGAAGGCGGAGCGAGGGTCAGGGTCACGTCGGGTGCGGGCGATGCCCGGCGTTTCGCGGAGGAGGCGGCGGCCGAGGGCGCCGACCTCGTCGTGGTCTTCGGCGGGGACGGAACACTGAACGAGGTCGCCTCCGGTCTCTCTTCGAGCACCGGCGATATCTTCGACGGCGCGATCGGGGTCGTCCCGGCCGGGACGGCGAACGACTATGCCGCCAGTGCCGGAATTCCGGTCGATTCCCCTCCTCGAGCGGTCGAAGCGCTTCCCGACTATCGTCCGGTGGAACTCGACCTGGGTCGCGTATCCGGCGACGCCGACGGCGTCTTCGTCAACGTCGCCACCGCCGGCTTCGGCGTCGAGGCGAGCAGCACGGCTTCCGAGGAGCTCAAGGCGGTTCTCGGGCGCGTCTCCTATCTCGTGTCGGGCCTCGCCAGCGCGGGAGAGGCGAAGCCGCGCCTCGCGCGGATCTCGGCTCCCGGCTTCGATCGCGAACTTTCCTTTCACCTTCTGGCGATCGGAAACGCCCGGTATGCCGGCGGCGGCATGCCCCTCTGCCCGGAGGCGGATCCCACGGACGGCCAGTTCGACGTCACGATCGTGCCCGAGGGCACCGTCGGGGAGACGTTGGCCGAAGTCGTCCGCAACGGGCTGCGGGGGATCGGCGAGGCGGGAATCCGGTTTCGGGCGCCCTGGGTGGAGGTTCAGGCGGAAGAACCCCTCCAGATTAACCTCGACGGCGAACCCGCCAGCGGATCGCGGTTCCGCTTCGAGGTCCGGTCCCGGGCCGTCCGGGTTCTTCTGCCTCCCGACTCTCCAATGATCGACGTGCGCGGACCGGACGATTGAGCCGGACCATTGAGAACGGGGGGCATCCTGCCTACCCTGTCTTCCAATGGGAGATTCCGACCACCCCCGTCCCCCGGAGCGCGAGGTCCTGCGACTCGTCCGTGTCGCTCCCCTGCCGGTCGCCATCCACCGCGACGGCCGCGTGCGATTCCTCAACGATGCGGCCCTCGATCTTCTCGGCATCCCTTCCGACGACGGCGTCGTCGGCCGGTCGATCCTCGACTTCGTCGTTCCCGAGCAGCGCGAGGCCGTCCTCGAGCGCTTGAAGCGCGTGGAAGAGGACGAGGAGCCCATCGAGCTGGAGGAATTCCGCGTCCTTCGTCCGGACGGCGAGATGCGGTACGTCGAGTCACGGGCCATCCCGATCGACTTCGAAGGTGAGACCGCGACGCTCACCACCGTCCGTGACATTACCGAGACCAGGGACGCGCAGCGGGCCCTCGACGAGAGCGAGGAAACGAGGAGACGCTACCGTCAGCTGTTCGAGGATTCGCTCGACGCGGTCTACGTCTCATCGGCGGACGGGAAGATCCTGGAGATGAATCCGGCCGGCCTCGAGATGTTCGGCTACTCGGAGTCGGAGCTGGAGGAGATCTCGGCCGCGGACCTCTACGCCGACCCGAGCGATCGAATCAACTTCCAGCGGGCGATGGCGACACGAGGCAGCGTGGCCGGCTACGAGGTCAAGCTTCGGCGGAGGGACGGCGAGCTGCTCGACGCCCTGATCACCGCGACGGTCTACGAGGGCGGTGACGAGTCGGTGGCCGGATACATGGGAATCATCCGGGACATCACGGAGCGCAAGAAGTTCGAAGAGCAGCTCGAGCAGCGGGCGCTGCACGATCCCCTGACCGGATTGCCGAATCGCGCTCTCTTCTGGGATCGGATGGAGCACGCCGTCGGTCGGTTGGTCCGAGACGGCGGCGCGATCGCGGTGCTCTTCGTGGACCTCAACCGATTCAAGGTAATCAACGACAGCCTGGGCCACGTGGCGGGCGATCGGTTGCTCGCCTCCGTGGCGGAACGTCTGCTCAAGGCGGTGCGGGAGCCGGACACGGTCGCCCGGGTCGGGGGCGACGAGTTCATCGTGCTGCTCGAGCAGGTGACGGATCCGGACGACGTCCGCGTCGTGGCCGAGCGGATTCTGGAGTCCCTGCGCGCTTCGTTCGCGGTCGGAGGCGAGGACGTCCACGTGACGGCCAGCATCGGCGTCGTGCTGTCCAGGGCGGGCGAGGCCAGAGGCGCGAAGCGCCGACAGTGGGGCGAGGAGCTGGTGCGCCGCGCCGACCGCGCCATGTACCGGGCGAAGTCGCAGCCGGGCACCCGGTTCTGCATGTACGACCCCGCGCTCGACGAAGAGGAGTGGGGCGTGCTTCATCGGGAAACGGAGCTGCGGCGCGGAATCGAGAGCCCCGAATTCGTCCTGCACTACCAGCCGATCGTACGGCTCGACGAAGGCCGGATCGTCGCGGTCGAGGCCCTGGCGCGCTGGGATCACCCCGATCGCGGTCTGCTTCCGCCCGGCGAGTTCCTCACCCTCGCGGAGGAGACCGGCCTGATCGTTCCGCTGGGCGAGCGGCTGATCGAGTCGGCCTGCGCCCGGGTGGCCGAGTGGAACCGCACCGTCCGGCGTGATTCTCCGCTCTTCCTGCATGTGAACGCGTCTCCCCGCCAGTTCGAAGCGCCCGACTTCGTCCGGCACCTCTGCGACACGCTCGACCGCACGGGCCTGCCGCGGAGGCTGCTCGAGGTGGAGATCACCGAGCACCTCGTGATCAATCTCCACGATCGGACGCGGGAACTCCGGGAGCTGGGCGTGGGGATCTCCGTCGACGACTTCGGGACCGGCTACTCCTCGCTGAGCTACGTGAAGAACCTGGCGGCGGACGTGCTCAAGATCGATCACGAGTTCGTCCATGGCATCGACTCCGAGATCGAGGACCGCGCCATCGTCAAGATGATCCTGAGCCTCGCCGATACGCTGGGTCTCGACGTGGTCGCCGAGGGCATCGAGACCGCTACACAGCTCGAGCGCCTGCGCGAGCTCGAATGCGGCTGGGGCCAGGGCTACTACTTCGCCCGCCCCTTGCCGGCGGCCGATTGCGAACGTCTCCTGACGGAAAATCCCCGCTGGTGAGACAGTCGCGCTCCCGACCTCTCCGGCGCCTTTCCTCGAGTGGCGTGAGCAAGTGAGAGCCCATATGATGACGAGCGGTGCCCGGCAGTCCGCGCGACGACACGACCTCGCCCCGCATCGAGACACCGTGTCCCGTTGACCGGACCGGACCATTCCCCATGTCGTGGCGCCCGGCCCGAGATCGAATACGCCCAATGCGTTGATATAGAGCGACTTGCCAGATCCGTGCTGTTGCTGCGTACGGGCTGGCGGTCGCATGGCACGTGAGTGGCGGTACGGACGGCCGCGTAAGGCTGATCTCCGGCGGAGGTTACGACGATGTTCTTTCCTTCTTCGCATCCGTGGGCCGATGGGGACTCGCTGGGCCAGCACCTCGAGCGCCGCGGCGTCGACCGACGTGAGTTCCTGACCTTCTGCGGTGAGATGACCGCGGTTCTCGGTTTGAGCAGCATGCTCACTCCGCGGGTCGCGAAGGCTCTGCAGGAGCTTCGAAGGCCGAGCGTCATCTGGCTGCAGCTCCAGGAGTGCACGGGCTGCGTGGAGAGCGCTCTTCGAACCTCCGATCCGACGATCGGCGACCTCGTGCTCGACCTCGTCTCCCTCGACTACAACCACACGCTCATGGCCGCCGCGGGGACCGCGTCCGAGAACGCCCTCCACACGGCGATGGAGGAGAACTTCGGTGACTATCTCCTCGTCGTCACCGGCTCGGTGCCGCTCAACGAGGGCGGGATCTACACCACGATCGGCGGTCGCACGGCGCACGAGATCCTGGTGGAGGCCGGCGAGGGGGCAGCGGCCGTCTTCGCCGTGGGCGCCTGCGCGCACTGGGGCTCGGTGCAGGCGGCGAATCCAAATCCGACGGGAGCCGTCGGCGTGGACGAGATCATCACGGACAAGCCGGTCGTCAACATTGCCGGCTGTCCGCCGATCGGTGACGTAATCACCGCGACGCTCGTTCACTACCTGACCTTCGGGCGCCTGCCGGACCTCGACTACGATCGTCGTCCGACCTTCGCCTACGGCGCGCGCATCCACGACCAGTGTCCCCGCCGGGCGAACTTCGACGCCGGGCAGTTCGTCGAGGAATTCGACGACGAGGCGGCCCGGAAGGGCTGGTGCCTGTATCACGTCGGCTGCAAGGGACCGGCGACCTTCTCCCCCTGCCCGATCTTCATGTGGAACTCGCACACCGACTGGCCGATCGGCGCCGGTCACCCCTGCATCGGCTGCACGGAGCGGCAGTTCTGGGACACGATGACTCCGTTCTACGAGCGGCTGCCCGGCGTCTCCGGCTTCGGTGTCGAGCGGACGGCCGACACGATCGGGGCCGCCCTCGCGGTCGGCGCTACGGCCGGCGTCCTGGCGCACGCCGCCGCGACGGGGGTCCACCGCATGCGGCACGGCAAGGGAAAACCGCTTCCCGTGATGAAGTCGCCCCCGCCGGACTCCGACGCCCCTTCGAACCAGAGGGAGAGCTGACATGGCCAAGATCGTCGTCGATCCGATCACCCGCATCGAAGGCCACCTCAGGATCGAGGTGGAGGCCGGTGACGGCCGAATCAACAACGCCTGGGCCTCCTCGACGCAGTTCCGGGGCATCGAGATCGTCATGCAGGGACGTGATCCACGGGATGCCTGGGCCTTCGCGCAGCGGATCTGCGGGGTCTGCACGGTCGTCCATGCGATCGCGTCCTGCCGGGCGGTGGAAGACGCGCTCGGGATCGAGGTGCCGCCGGCCGGCGCCCTGATCCGCAACCTCGTGCACGGGATGCAGACGGTACAGGACCACGTCATCCACTTCTACCACCTGCACGCCCTGGACTGGGTGGACGTGGTCAGCGCGCTCTCGGCCGACCCCGCGTCGACCGCGAACATCGCGAGCAGCATCTCTCCCTGGCCGAAGAACTCGGAGACCTATTTCCGAGAGATCAAGGACCGCATTCAGAAGTTCGTGGACGCCGGCCAGCTCGGGATCTTCACGAACGGCTACTGGGGCCATCCGGCGTACGAGCTTCCGCCCGAGGTGAACCTGCTCGCCGTGGCCCACTACCTCGAGGCGCTCGACTGGCAGCGCGACGTCATCCGCGTCCACACGATCTTCGGCGGGAAGAACCCGCATCCGAACTTCCTCGTGGGCGGCATGGCCTCGGCCATCAACCTCGAGGACACGGGCACGATCAACGCCGAGAGCCTTACGAAAATCGGCGGCATGATCAAGCGGGCGCGCGAGTTCGTCGAGCAGGTCTACTGGCCGGACCTCCTGGCGATCGCCGGCTTCTACAAGGAGTGGGGCGCGATCGGCGGGGGCGTCGGCAACTACATGGCGGTCGGGGAGTATCCCGACAACGGTGACGCCAACGACCTGGACTCCCTCTATTTTCCGCGCGGGATCATCCTCGCGAAGGACCTCTCGCAGGTTCACCCGTACGACCAGATGAAGGTGAAGGAGTACATCACCAGCTCGTGGTACGAGTACGAGGGCGGCGACGCGCTCGGGCTGCACCCGTGGGAAGGCGAGACGCGCGCCAACTACACGGGACCCGAGCCGCCCTGGGAGTACCTGCAGGACCACGACAAGTACACCTGGATGAAGGCGCCGCGCTACGAAGGCCGACCGATGGAGGTCGGGCCCCTGGCACGGATGCTCGTCGCGTACGCCTCGGGTCACGAGGACGTCCGGGAGGTCGTGGGCGACGCGCTCGGCCGGTTGGACGTCGGACCCGACGTTCTCTTCTCGACCCTCGGGCGCGTGGCGGCCCGCGGCGCGGAAACCGTGCTTCTCGCCCGGCGCCTCGAGAAGTGGTTCGACGATTTCGTCAACCGGATACGGGGCGGCGACACGGCCACCTTCAACGGCGAGAAGTGGGAGCCGGAGACCTGGCCCGACTCGGCCGAGGGCTACGGTTATCTCGACGCGGCCCGCGGCGCGCTCGGCCACTGGGTGCAGATCGAAAACGGGAAGATCTCGCGCTATCAGTGCGTCGTGCCCAGCACGTGGAACTGCTCGCCGCGCGACGGCGAGGGCCAGATGGGGCCCTACGAGGCGGCTCTGATCGACAACCATCCCCTCGCACGGGGCGACCAGCCGATCGAGATCCTCCGGACGATCCACTCGTTCGATCCCTGCATGGCCTGCGGGGTCCACGTCCTCGACGCCGAAGGGGAGCCGATCACGAAGATCGTGGTGGAATGATGGCCGCGGAGGGAAGTGCCACGGCAGCCGCCGCCGACGAGGTCTGGCGGGAAGAGCAGGTCGCCTACCGCTGGGTCTACGTCTGGCAGTGGCCGACTCGGGCGATGCACTGGATGGCCGCCCTCAGCCTCGTCGTGTTGATCGTCACGGGCTTCTACATCGGGGAGCCCTACTTCATGACCGGTGGCGAGGCGAGCGATCACTACCTGATGGGAACGATGCGCTTCGCCCACTTTGCGGCGGCCGGGTTGTTCGTCGCCACGGGGATCGTCCGGGTCTACTGGCTGTTCGCCGGCAACAAGTACGAGCGCCTGCCGGCGCTGTTTCCGGTCCGGTCCCGTGACTGGAGGAACCTGGTCGAGCAGATGAAGCACTACATGATGCTCCGCTCGGCCCACGCGCCCCACTACCTGGGGCACAACCCGCTCCAGCAGCTCGGATACACGGGAATCTACGTCGTGGCCCTCGCGCAGGTGATCACCGGGTTCTCGCTCTACGGCCTGTACAATCCGGGCGGCTTCTTCTACGCGACCTTCGCCTGGGTTGGTCCGCTGCTCGGCGGCGCGCAGGCCGTGCGGTTCGTCCACCACATTCTGACCTGGGCCTTCCTGATCTTCATACCGATTCACATCTACTTCGGGATTCGGGCCGACGTGACGGAGCGCGAGGGGGCCATCTCGTCGATCATCAACGGCGGACGCTTCGTCCGGGACGACTTCGATTACGTGGACGAGTAGTTGAAGTCGCGGCAGAGCGCGAGCCCGGGGAACGCTCCCGAGGCCGAGACGATCGTCATCGGCGTCGGAAGCCCGCTGATGGGCGACGACGGAATCGGCCTGGCGGCGCTCGAGGCTCTGCGCTCCGGGTGGAGGTTCGAGCCCGAACTCGAGCTGATGGACGGGGGCACGTGGGGGATGAACCTCTTGCCGTTCATCGAGTCGGCTTCGCGGGTGCTACTGCTGGACGCCGTCCAGGCCAGATGCGAACCGGGCGAGGTGGTCCGCCTCGAGGGCGACGCGATTCCGCGCTTCTTCGCTACGAAGCTCTCTCCGCATCAGATCGATCTCAAGGAAGTGCTCGCCCTGGCCGAGCTCCGCGACACCCTGCCGGAGCAGCTCGTGGTGCTGGGTCTCGAGCCGGCCAAGATCGAGATGTCCGCGACGCTCAGCGAGCCTGTGCGTGACGCGATGCCCGATCTCCTGCGAGCCGTCGTCGAACAACTCGAGAGTTGGGGGTATCGCGTCGTCCGCCGGACGGAGTACGAAGAGGAGCGCTCCGCGTTCGGCCTTCGTCTCTCGGGCTGACCGGCCAGTGCGCGCCGGCCCCGCGCGCCGGGATCGGTTGTTCCAGGCTAGTCGTCGGAATCCGTCCCGCGCGAGGGTCGTCGGTTGGCGACGTTTCCGGTGAGCTTCCACTCGCCGCCGTGCTTCTCGTAGAGTTCGACCCACGCCCACACTTCGTCGATCGGCATCGCCTCTCCCTCGCCCGACCGCCGACTGCCGACGATCCGGACCTGCGCGATCAGCCATCCGAGGCGCCCATCTTCCGATACGCGCACGATCGGCGGGACCAGGTCCCGGTACGTCGTGAAGGTCGTGGAGTCCAGGTACGACCGTCGGGCGGCACGACGGTCCGCAACGGACGGACGACTGATTTCGCCGCCGTTCACCGACAGGTAGTCCTCCGCCTCCAGGGCGATCCAGTCGTCGACATCGCCGGCCCGGTGGGCGGACAGGATTCGTTCGTGAAGGGCGAGGAGCCTGTTCTCCTCCGCCTCCCCACGGGCGTCGCCGCGCGGGCCGCACCCGGCAGCGATTGCCAGCAGCGCGAACGTCATGGTTCCGAGTTGACGTCCGACGCTGTGTTGCATCCCCATCCCTCCCTCACATTTCGAAGAAGTCCACTTCCCCTGTCTCGAGCGAGTATTCGGCGCCGACGATGAGCAGGTCGCCGCTTGCGACGAGCTGCTCGAGCAGCGCGGAACCGTGCCGCAACTTGTCCGCCGAAGCGCGGACGTTGGCCCGGACGGCGCTCCGTTCGAGCGCCGCCGGATCGTGCACGAGCTCGGTCTCCAGCAGCGACTCGACGGCCGGCCGAATGCGCTCGACGATCGAGCGCAGGTGAGGCGAGGGGGCGGGGTCCGATGCGGCCGAATCGCGCCGCAACTCCTCCAGCGTGGCGCGCACCGCTCCGCACCCGGTGTGGCCGAGAACCGCGACGAGCGGCGTGCCGAGCTTTCCGGCCGCGAACTCCACGCTCCCGATCTGGGACGGCGCGACGACGTTGCCGGCCACCCGGATGACGAACAGGTCGCCCAGCCCCTGGTCGAAGACGATCTCCGTGGGCACGCGCGAATCCGAGCAGCCGAGCACGACGGCGAACGGCGCCTGGCCGTCGACCAGGCCCGCGCGTTCCGCCTCGTCGAGGGCGAGCTCGCGGCGACCCTCCCCCGACGCGAAGCGGAGGTTGCCTTCACGGAGTCGCTGGAGCGCTTCCCGGCCGGAGATCATCCGATCCCTCCGTTCATCTCGGTCGTATTCGCAATCCACCGGCAACGGCGGGAATCTAAGTTCCGTACCTTGACCGGGCATGAGTGAGATCGAAGGCAGTACCGCGCTGGTCACCGGCGGAGCGTCCGGCATCGGCTATCGGATCGGAGCCGAGCTTCTCCGCCGCGGCGCGCAGCGGCTGGTCGTGTGGGACGTCGACGAAGCCGCGCTGTCGGCGGCGGTCGACTCCCTGGCCTCCGAGGTGGCAGCGGCGCCCGACGCCGACGCCGTCGATTCCGCGACGACCGGAGTCCGGAGGTCGGCCACCGTGTCAGGGCTTCGCGTCGATGTATCCCGGCTCGACGAGATCCGGAATGCCGTGCGGGAGCTCGCAGAGCGCGGGCTCGAGATCGACATTCTCGTCAACAACGCGGGCATCGTGGTCGGGAAGGACTTCGCCGAGCACTCGAACGAGGAAATCGGCGCCAC
Organism: uncultured Gemmatimonadota bacterium; assembly: GCA_964578925.1. Classification (GTDB taxonomy): domain Bacteria; phylum Gemmatimonadota; class Gemmatimonadetes; order Palauibacterales; family Palauibacteraceae; genus JARFPW01. The sequence goes on from CAZOEX010000033.1 coordinate 11,515, forward strand.
GATGGCGGTCAACGCCACCGGCCCGATGCACCTGGTCCGCGAGCTGTTGCCGGGGATGCTCGAGCGCGACCGGGGGCACATCGTGAACATCGCCTCGGCGGCCGGCATGGTCTCGAGCCCTCGCATGTCGGTCTACTGTGCGAGCAAGTCGGCGATGATCGGCTGGTCGGATTCTCTACGGCTGGAGCTCGAGCGCGCCGGCAGCGGCGTCCGGGTGACGACGGTGACACCCTACTACATCGACACCGGGATGTTCGCCGGCGTTCGGTCGCCGATCATCCCGATTCTGAAGCCGGAGACGGCGGTCCGGCGCATCGTGCGCGCCATCGAGCGTGACCAGGTCTTTCTTCGGATGCCGCGCATCGTCCGCCTTGTGTCCCTTCTGCGCGGCCTCCTTCCCGTGCGTTGGTTCGACCGGGTCGTCGGCGACTGGCTGGGCGTCTACCGATCGATGGACGAGTTCCGGGGCAGGCGCGGGCACGAATGACGGGGCGCGAGTAATGATGCGCGAGTGACCGATCCCGCCGACCTGTCCAACCTGCTCACCGCCGGCCGCGCTGCAGCTCGCCGGCCAAGAGGGGCATCAGCAAGATCGTTAGCAGCACGAGCAACCAGAGACGGCCGGCCATGATATCGTAATCGGCCAGGAGGCGAGTCCAGGGATGGCCCATGACGTAGTGCCCGAACCCGAACTCGAAGACCATCGTCGCCAGCGTCCAGGCGAGGCCGACCGCCGCGAGCCGGTCGCGAGCCAGGTCGGGCACGACCCACGGAACCGCCCGCCAGATGACGAACGCGAACACGAGCACGACGAAGAGCGTACCCGCGACGTGGGCCGCCGGCTCGCCGATCCGCGGTTCGAGCAGGCTCGTTCGAAGGAGGGCCGCGGCGAACGCGACCACGAGCAAAAGAGACCAGATGGCGCCAGCTCTAAGGGTCATCGACGGGTCGGTGCTCATGGGGCGATTGCTCATAGGGGCTATACTGTCGTGAACCGAGCCCCGGCGCATCGTCACGCGTTCGGTCTCCATCCGTTGAACGACGCACGAGAATCCTGAAATGCAAATCGTACTGGCCATTCTTCTCGCCCTCCACGGAGTCGCCCACTGGGTGGGTTTCGTGGTCGCGTGGCGACTCACCGCCTTCGAGGAGATGCCCTACGACACGACGTTGCTCGCCGGCCGCATCGACGTAGGGGATGCCGGGATTCGGGTGGTCGGAGTCCTCTGGCTGCTGACCGGGATCGCCTTTCTCGTCGTCGCCGCCGGTGCGGTCGGACACAAGGCCTGGTGGCCGTCCGCCGCCCTGGCCGTCACGGTCGTCTCGATTGCGATGAGCATTCTGGGGTGGCCGGACTCGCGGATCGGCGTCTACCTGAACCTCGGCATCCTCGCGGCGCTCGCGCTCGGCAGCGTCTACGGCTGGTTCCCTTCGACCACGTGATGCCCCATCTGGCCTGGATTCCGGCGGGGGCGGCGACGGGATTCCTGGCGGCATTCGTCTTCGGCGATCTGCTGCCGCTGCCCGTCGATCTGTATTAGCTGATCTACTTCGCGATCGTCCTCGCGTTTCTCGGCTTCTACGCCAAGCGGACCCGGCTCGATCTTCGGCGCCTGGTGTCGCCCTCCCCGGGACCATGAAGATTGGATCAAGGCCGGTCGGACCGAAATCGACTCGGTAGCTTGTCTCAGTCCGACGACACCCGCCGGGGTCGCCGCCCCTCGAGGTTGACGCTGGCCAGGATGGCCTGAAAGCGGGGATCGTCCCGCAACGGGTCGAACGCGGGAACGAACAGTCCACCGGTCCCGGATCCGTAGTCGAGGTCGTCGACGTAGAGCCGAAGTGCCTCGAGAGCCCGCTCATGGTCGCCGAGTGCCATGTAGACGGAGGCGGCCGAAAACTCCCCGCCTGACATCGCCATCCAGGCGGCGGCGCCCGCGTCCGGTGCCTCCTCCGCCGGCCAGAGTTCCCGCAGTTCGCGCGCCTCCGTCCCGTCGAGCCGCTGCAGGACCGCGTTCCGGTAGGCTTCCCACTGCCTCATCTGCCGGTAGGCACGCCTGAGGTTCGCTTGCAGTAGCGACACGACATCCCCGTCGGGATCCATCCGGATGCCTTCGGAGATGAGCTCGATCGCCTCGTCGTAGAGCCCGTTGTGTCGAGCAACGTACCCGGCCACCTGGAGGCGTATCGGAACCCGGTCGAGCGCCAGGGCGCGATGGGCCGACGCATACGCCTCTTCCAGCCGCCCCACGTAGTCCAGAAATTCCGCGTACTGCTGGTGCGCCTCGACGTTCTCGGGATCGATGCTGAGGGCCCGGCGATATGCGGCCTCGGCCTCCTCCCACTCCCATCGGTCCCGGTGGATGTTGCCGAGAGCGACCAGCGCCGAGGCGTTTCTGGGGTCGAGGTCGAGAGCGCGCTCGACGGCCCGTTCGGCTCCCGAGAGGCTGTTCGCCCAGAGCGTGGAGTCTCTTGCGGCAGGGTCTTCCGTGTAGAAGGGGACCAGGGCGCGACTCTCGGCGAGACCGGCCCAGGCGGGAGCCCAGTTCGAATCCCGAGCGATCGCCGCTTCGAACAGGTCGATCGCTTCCAAAACGCTTCGATCGCGCATCCGGGCCCGACCCGCAAGGTACAGATCGTAGGCCTCCAGATCCTCGGTCGGCGAGACGAGTTGCTCGCCTTCCTGCAGTCCGAGCGGTACGCGCAGCTGCGTGGCGATCGCCTCGGCGATCTCGCGCTGGATCTGGAACACGTTCTCGAGCTGCCGATCGTAACTCTCCGACCACAGATGGGAACCGTCCTCGGCGTCGATGAGCTGAGCCGTGATCCGCAGCTGGTTGCCGGCCTTGCGCACGCTTCCCTCGACGAGATACCGAGTTCCGAGACTGTCTCCCACTGCTCGCAGGTCCAGGTTCTCGCCCTTGAAGGCGAAAGCCGACGTGCGGGCCAAGACCTTGAGTTCTCGGATCTTCGCCAGCGTGGCGACCAGCTCCTCGGTCATGCCGTCGCTGAAGTACTCCTGGTCCCCCTTCGGACTCATGTCGGCAAACGGCAGCACCGCGACGGAGGGACGGGCTGCTTCCTGCGTCTCGACCGTCGCCAGACGCATCTCGGCAGATTCCCGATCCGTCGCGACATCGAGTGTACGCGCCGTCTCCCGTCCGATCCACCAGCCACCGAGAAGAAGGGCGGCACCGAGCAG
>CAZOEX010000034.1:0-6532 GCA_964578925.1 uncultured Gemmatimonadota bacterium
TCGGCGAAGGCGTCGGCGTCCAGCTCCATCTCCTCGAGAATGTCTCGCGCGTCCTCCGGCTCGTAGACGCGGGTCGGCTCGAGGCTCGGGTCCTCGAAGCCCGCCTCGCGGAGCAGAGTCTCGAACTCCTTCTCCTCGAGCGCGCCCGCCACGCAGCCGACCCATGCCTCCATGCTCCGGCGCACGTCGGCCGGGATCTCGCCCCGCACGACGATGTCGGAGACCGCGAAGCGCCCGCCGGGCTTCAAGACCCGGAACGCCTCCCGCAGCACCCGGCCCTTGTCGGCCGACAGGTTGATCACGCAGTTGCTGATGATCACGTCGACGCTCTCCGGGGGCAGGGGGATGTTCTCGATGTCGCCTTTCAGGAAGGTCACGTTCTCGGCCCCGGCCTCGGCGGCGTTCCGGCGCGCCAGCTCGAGCATCTCGTCGGTCATGTCGAGCCCGTACGCCCATCCCGTCGGGCCGACCCGCTTCGCGCTCAGGAGGACGTCGATGCCGCCGCCGCTTCCGAGATCGAGGACCACCTCGCCCTCCCGCAGTTCCGCCAGCGCCGTCGGGTTCCCGCAGCCGAGCGATGCGAGGACGGCCTTCTCGGGAAGGGAGGTAGTCGTCACCTCGTCGTAGAGATCGCGGGTGACCGGGTCGCTCGCTTCCGTTCCGCACCCGCATCCGCTGCCCGAGGATCCGCCACAGGAACTCTTCGAACCGGACGCCGCCTGCGTGGCGGCCTCTCCGTACTTCTGCCTCACGACCGTCTTCAGATGCGTGCTTTGCGTGCTCATGATCGTTCTCCGTATCAATGAATCTTGATGTATCAGGCCAAATAAAAAGACTGCCGCCGGCGATCCCGTCGAACACCGCTCAGCAGCCGGTACCCTCCCCGCAGCAGTCGCCCTCGCCGCGATGCCGAACCGCGGGCCGCCACCCCGCGTCCTCCGCGCAGCACTCCCCGAGGAAGGCGCGCATCTCGTCCAGCGCTTCGGGGACGAGGGAGTAGTAGACCCACCGGCCGTCGCGCCGGTCGGAGACGACGCCCGCCTCTTTCAGCTTTTTCAGGTGGAAGGAGAGCCGCGACTGCGCGGCGTCGAGGTCGTCCTGGAGCTCGCACACGCAGCGCTCCCCGTCCGACAGCCGCCGGACGATGTCGAAGCGCGTTTCCTCGGCCACCGCCTGGAAGCGCTGGAGCAGGGCCTCGTTCTGCAGGATCTCGTTCGTCATGGGCGTGAGTATATATCAACGATTCTTGATATGTCAAGTCTCACGGAACGCGAAGCTCCCGTCGCGCCACAGGACCGGGATCGATTTTCCGCCAGCCGTCCTCTCCACGGCGCCAGAGTTCACCGTTCTCCCGGACGATCCAGAGGGAGCCGTCCCGAACCGGCGCCATGTCGATCACGTCGTTCGCTTCGCCGCCGGGGGCCGGGGCGCGACGCGCGCCGGATTCCTCGATCCATCAGAGCGCTCCCGCCTCTTCCAGCACCACCCGGCGCCCCGAGGCGAGCACGACGACGGCCTGGATCCGCCCCCGAAGGCGCTCCGGAGCCCACCGCCGCATCTCCACGCCGTCGTAGCGATACAGACCGCTCGCCGTCCCGATCCAGAGGAAGCCCGTCGAGTCCTGCGCCAGGCTGAACACCGTGGCGGAGGTAAGCCCGTCCTCGACGCCGAAGTGGCGAACGAGCCGCTCCTGGGCGGACACGGGTGACGGCGGACACAGGATGATCAGGAGGAGCGCGAAAGCCGGAATCCGGGCAAGGGATCGACGCGGGAGGAGATACGAGGTCATCGTCATGAAACATGGTTCGTGACGGGTGCGGTCGCGACCCGGCAGGTCGTCGGGATGCGATCTGCCACGCCCGGGCGGCACGGGACCGGTAAATTCGGTAGAATGAAGCGACGAACTCGACATGCGTGGAACCGGCGTGATGTCACCCACACCCGCCCTTCGACGCATCCGATGATACCGGGCGCCAGTGAACGGAGGAACGGGATCCAGTGACGACGACACGTACCGACACGATCAAGACGAGGCTCGAGCGTAACGTGCGCGCGGTGACCCTGCGTCCGGGCGTCGGGCAGGGAACCGCCGTCACGACGGCTCGTCTCGGCGCCGGCCTGAGCTGCGAGATCGAGGACGGCGCCTTCACCCTGCGGGCCGGAATGACCGAGAAGTACGGCGGCGACGGGAGCGCGCCGAACCCCGGCGTGCTCGGCCGGGCGGGGCTCGCGAGCTGCCTGGCGATCGGCTACGCCATGTGGGCCGCGCGACGCCAGGTGCCGATCGACGAGCTCACGGTGAGGGTCGAGGCCGACTACGATGTGAGGGGCGAGCTGGGCGTCGACGATTCGGTGTCGCCGGCCTACCTGGGGGTCAGAGTTTCGGTCGACGTGACGAGTCCGGCGCCCGAGTCCGACGTCGAGACGATGCTCGAAGAGGCCGAGCGCTACAGCTCCTGGCTGCGGATCTTCACCGATCCGATTCCGGTCGAGGTCGAGCGGTCGATCGCGGGCGGCGAAGATGCCGACGACGCCACCACCGGTGAGGGTACCGATCCTGCGGACGCCGCGGCCACCGCCGACGCTGCGGCCGAAGGCGGGTCCTGACGATGGACGCGAGACTGCAGCTCCGGGTCCAGCGCTACGGCTGGGACCGCGCGTCGCAGGACTACGAACCCGGTTGGCGCGACCAGCTCGCGCCGGCGCACGCGATACTGCTCGAGATGGCGGCGCTTCAGCCGGGGGAGCGGGTGATCGAAACCGCGTGCGGCACGGGACTCGTCACGATCCCCGCCGCCGAAGCCGTCGGTCCCACCGGTCGGGTCGAGGCGACCGACCTGTCGCGGGTCATGATCGAGCGGCTCGAGGGGCGGTGCGCGGAGCTCGGGCTCGCCGATCGCGTCAATGCCCGCCGCATGGGGGCCGAGGAGCTCGACTACGCTGACGCGGAGTTCGACGCGGCGCTCTGCGCGCTCGGCCTCATGTACGTGCCCGATCCGCTCAACGCGCTCTCGGAGATGTACCGCGTGCTCGCCCCGGGCGGACGCGCCGTCGCCGCGGTCTGGGGGGAGCGGAGAAACTGCGGCTGGGCGGGCATCTTCCCGGTGGTCGACTCGCGCGTCGAGACGGAGGTCTGTCCTCTCTTCTTCGCCCTGGGTTCGGGCGGCTCGCTCGAGCGGCACTTCGAGCGCGCCGGCTTCACCGGCATCCGCTCCGAGCGCCTCTCGACCACGCTCGAATACCCGAACGAGCGGGCCGCGCTGCGCGCCGCCTTCGAAGGCGGTCCGGTCGCCATGGCCTACGGCCGCTTCGACGACGCCACCCGGGCCGAGGCGCATCGCGACTACCTCGAGACGATCGCGGACTTCCGCGACGGCGACGGATATCGAATCCCCGGCGAATTCGTCGTGGTGCGGGGGGCGAAAGGCCGAGAGTAGCCCCGGTGAGGGAGCTCGTTCGGCGTCGGACACGGCGAGCGGCGGAGGCTCGCCGTCGCGGGAGCCTCAGGGCTGCACGTCGAACCCTTCGAGCGCCGCCGCTTCGGCGAGCCGATCGTCGAGCGTCACCAGCTCCGCCCCCTCGAACGGTGGAGATCCCGCCCACGTGATCGCCGCGGCGAGCTGCAGCGCGTCGGCGGCGCGCAGGGGATGAACCCGGAGCAGCCGGCCCGCGGTGCGCCGCAGCTCGTCACCGGCCAGGATCTCGTGGCACGAGCCCCGGAACAGCTCCAGGCGGTCCAGGAAGCGCGATTCCTCGTCGACCGTGACGCTTCCGTCACGCCGGTGGCGCGCGATGGCCGATGCGCATTCCATGGGCGTGGCCCACCATATCGCGGCGTCCGGATCGGCCTCGAGAACGGCGACCACGCGATCGGTTTCGGGCTCGCGCAGAAGTAGCGGCACGACGGCCGAAGCGTCCCAGAACTTCACTCTCCCGGCCGACCTCTCGCGCCCAACGTCACCTGCTCGTCCGTCGCTCCTCGATCAGACTCTTCCGGATCCGACCATCGGCATCCTCGATGGCCGACTCGAGCAGGGCTCCGACGTCCGGAGGACGGGGCGACGTCGGGGGACGAATCAGTCCGGCCCGAACGAGCCGGCTCGTCCTCGACTCCATCTCCCGCTCGCCTCGAATCGGCGAGACTCGCGCCACCGGCCGTCCTCGATCCGTCACCACGATCTCTTCCCCCGCGCGCACCGCGGACAGGTATTCGCTGAGCTTCGCCTTCAGCTCCGTTATCGAGACACGGCTCATCGCATCCTCATCCATTAGTGTCCGGTCGGGTCCGCTCCATCCAGCCTGAATGACTATAATAGTCAGAATATGATGACTAGCAAGATCGCTACCGCGACGAAGAGCTACTACATCCATAGTTGACAGCCGGCCCCCCGTCCTCTATGTTGGGGCCAACTAATTTCATAGTAGATGACTTCGACGGGAGATTCCGGCGTGCCCGGAAGGGAAGAGGGAGATGTCCGCTTCACGGATCGAGAGCTCGACGTCATGCAGGTGCTCTGGGAGTGCGGATCGGGCACCGTCGCCGAGGTGCAGGAGGGCCTGGCGGACGATCTGGCCTACACGACCGTGCTGACCATCCTGCGGACGCTGGACGAGAAAGGATACGTACGCCACGAGACCGAGGGGCGGGCCTACCGGTACTTCCCGAAGGTGAAGCGATCGGAGGCCCGGGGCAGCGCCCTTCGTCATCTCCTCGACAGAGTGTTCGCCGACGATCCGGAGGCGCTCCTCACCCATCTCGTCTCGGAGCGAGACCTGTCGCCCGGAGAAGTGGAACGGATGCGAAGGCTCCTGAAGGAGGCGGGGGAATGATCGCGGCGTGGATGATGTACGCGACGGTCGTCGCCGCGCTGATGTCGCTGGCCGCCCTGGCTCTCGAGCGGGCGGCCGGTGTCGTCGGTCGATCGCGTCGATGGGCGTGGGCCGCCGCCCTGGCCGCCTCCGTCGCTCTTCCGGTGTTCGCCCTGACGGGTCTCGATCCGGCCGGCGGAGGTTCCGGCCTGCTCCCCTCACGCGCGGACGTAGCGGTCCGCGCCGTGCTCGAGCCCCTCGTCGCCGCCCGAGCCGCAGTCGGCGGGGGCCCGGCGCAGGGAGTCGGCGGCATCGATCTCGTCCTGGCCGGCGGGTGGCTCCTCGCCTCCGGAGTCCTGGCGCTGCTGTATCTGCGCGGCGGCCGCACCCTCGCACGCGGCCGGCGTGACTGGGAGCAGGTGACGGCGACGAGCCTCGGCTTCGAGGCAGGCGAGACCCCTCTCCGACCGGACATCCCCGTGCTGCTCACCGATCGGCTCGGGCCGGCCGTCGTCGGCTTCCGCCGCGGCGAGATCCTGCTGCCGCGCTGGTGCCTCGAGCTGTCCCCGGATGAGCGGGCGCTCATCGTCGCCCATGAAGTGGAACACGTGGAGGCCGGGGACGCGCGGCTTCTCCTCGCGGCTCGCTTCGCCCTCGTCTGTCTCCCCTGGTCGCTCCCCCTCTGGTGGCAGGCGCACCGGCTTCGCCTCGCGGTCGAGATCGACTGCGACCACAGGGTGCTCCGCCGCGACGTGCCGGCCGCCCGGTACGGGGAGCTCTTGCTCGAGGTCGGCCGGCGGCGCGGCACGGGTCGCCCGGCCCATGCCGTCGCCGCGCTGGCCGAACCCGTCTCGAACCTCGAACGGAGGATCCGCGCCATGACCGAATCGACACCACGTCCTCGCTGGCTCCATGCGCTTCTCGCCGCGACCGCCGCCCTCGCCCTCATGGCCGTCGCCTGCGAATCGCCGACCCCCGTGGACGGGACGGCGGAGGACGGAACCGCGGAGGAGGTGGCCGGCGACGCGGCCGAGTCCACCGTGCCGGCTCGGCCCGACGCCCCGGACGTCGCCGACGGCGCACCCACCGAGCCCGGCTACGTCCCGCGCGACGAGGAACCGAGGCTCCTGAACGGCGAAGAGCTCTCCGGGGCGCTCCAGCGTGGCGTCGTCGATCGCGGACCCGACGGGCCGACGGGCTCGGCGACGGTGATGGCGTTCGTCGACGCGGAGGGAAGCGTGACGGAGACGCGAATCGACGAATCCAGCGGCCACGAGGAGCTGGACGCCGCGGCGAAGGAGGTCGTGAAACGCGCCCGCTTCGAGCCGGCGAAGAAGGGGGACGAGACGATCGGCGTCTGGGTCCTCCAGAAAGTCGAGTTCCGTTCGTCCGTGTGAGCCGCACGTCCTCGTCCGGATCCCGACCTCGGGTGTCGGAGTAGACAGGTCCGACGGATCCGACGTGCCGTGAACACCAGGGGACCAGGGGAGAACGTGATGACGCACCGCACCGTCGCCTTCGCAGCCGCCGGCCTGGCGGCCGCCCTCACGCTCGCGCTGCCGACCCGGCTGCGAGCCCAGGAGCGCATCGTCCCGGAGATGTACCAGCGCACCTACGAGAACTTCCACTACGCTCCGGCCGTGAAGGTCGGCAACACGCTCTACCTGAGCGGCATCGTGGCCGGCGACCCGGACCCGGAGCAGCAGTTCGAGCGCGTCTTCGA
>CAZOEX010000034.1:6632-14523 GCA_964578925.1 uncultured Gemmatimonadota bacterium
AGGTTCGCCACGTTCTCGAAGCCGGGGATGTTCGCTTCGTAGAGGATGACGTGCGACCGGAAGTCGGAGGACTGTCCGTAGTCGACGCTCGGCGTATCGAGACCGAGCGCCGCGATGTCCCGATTTTCGACGAGCCAGCGTGCCGCCGCGGGCCCGAGGCCGGGGAAGTGAAGCTCGGACACGGCGGACGTTCCGGTCAGATCGGTCCCGAGGTAGGCGGCGCGGTCGTCGTAGCGGGTTCCCCATCCGGTGCGCAGCAACACGATCGCCCCGACGGGGATCGCTCCATGTTCCGTTTCCCACGCCTCGAAATCTGCGACCGATACCTGGTAGTCCGGGTGCCCCCGGTCCGCGACGTCGACGACGGCCGCGGGACCGATCAGGCTCGACAGCGGAATCTCGTCCGCCGTCTGGCGCCCCTCGGCGAAGTGGATCGGAGCGTCGAGATGCGTCCCTCCGTGCTCGGCGCCCGCGAACCGATAGGACGCATAGAACCAGCCGCCCTCCGTCGGTCCGTAGGCGAGCTCCTCGTGCACGAAGCCGACCGTGTCGGTGGGCCAGTAGACGGTCGACTCCGAGAACGAGTGGGTGAGGTCGATCCATTCGCCGGCGGAGCCGTCGAACACGGCGGCGAACTCGCCGGCGGTCGGCCGCGCCTGGCTCGTCGAGTCATCAGCTCCCGGAGCCCCGGCCTGACAACCGACCAGGGCCAGGGCCAGCAGGAACGCAGAAACGTGTCTCATTCGATCACACCCCTCCCGATTGCGCCAACCTCATCGCGCTTGGCCGCCTCATCAATCCTAGAACTCCGGGAAGTCCGCCGTCGGGCCCATGGTCTGCGGCACGGGTACGTCCAGGAGCCGCAGGTAGACGGTGAGTTGGCCCCGGTGGTGAATCATGTGGTCCATTACGAAGCTCCGGAGCACGGCGATCCTGGGGAGGGTGAACTTCTCCTCGCCGGCGACCAGCAGGGTCCACGTGCCCGTGAGCGTCTCGTCGGACGCGTCCTCGATCGCGGCGCGGGCGGCCGCGGCGCTCTCGTCCAGGGCGGCGACCATCGCGGAGGAGGAATCGAACTCCTCCTGCACGGCCGGTGCGTCCTCGCCCGCGTCGGGCGGCGCCACGTCCAGTTCGTCCTGGCTGATCGTCGGACCGACCCAGTTCGGGATGTTCGCCAGGTGGCTGCCCAGCTCCCCGATCGTGTAGCTCTTCTCATGCGGCTTCCAGTCGAGGCGGTCGTCGGGAATGGACTCGAGCAGCTTCCTCGTTCCTTCGACGATCTGGTCGAATTGCGGGATTAGGCTGGCGGACAGAGTCATCATGGTCGACATCGGCGCACTCCTCTCTGGCATCGTTGTCCCATCGTTTCGAGGCTCTCTTTCCATCGGCCTCCTCCTCTGCGAGCGATGTGGGCATGCCAATCGAAACGCGAGCGAGGCCAACCGACAGGACGAGCATAGTTCGTTCGTCGAGTGTGCGCACGCACCGAGGTGGAGGATGCGGAATGTCTGGCGCGGTGAGTGCGCAGTTCCCATTATGGAGTAATCGAGACGCCGTGCCAGGTATGGTGGAAGTGACAACAGGTATGGACATTCCAGTGGCCTTGCGCAGATGATCGTGCGGAGGTGTTCGCGTTCCCGAGCGCGCATCCGACTCGGCCCTGGCAAAGAGGGAGGACCATCATGAGGAGGACCCGCCCGCTCGGACTGATACTGGCTTTGGTGCTCGGCGCGACGGCCTGCCAGGAACAGGTGACCGACCCCTCCCCGGGCGTCGATTCCATCGAAGGAAGTGAAATCGGAGATCGGAGCAGCGTGCCTCCGGGGAGCCTCAGCCTCCAGGTCGCAGAATACGAACGGGGCAGCCTGGACGCAGAATTCGGGCTCACTGATTCATACTTTCCCGCCGCCGCCGACCGGGCCATCAATCCCGGCAGTCACGTATGTCCCGCTACGACCCCGCTCATCGACTGGCTGATCGGTGATATCAACGAGGTGGTAGCCGAGGGCGGACTCAACGCCCTGCTCCAGATCATCGACCTGGGTGCCGCCGATGTCCCGACCTTCGAGGCGCTCTTCTTCCAGAATGAGGAAACTCCCCAGTTTTTCGGGCCCGAAGGGCAGTTCACGAACGTGATGAATCGGACCGACCGGAACATCAGGCGTTTCTGGGATATTCCTTCGGACGACATCCTCCTCCTGGCGATGCACGGTTCTGTGCTCCTCGAGGTTGAACGCGTCGCGCCAGTTTATCAACTGCTCTTCGGCGGAACGATCACCGAAGCGCAGGCGCTGGCGATTGCCAAGTTCGTGCGCGACGTGGTCCTCTCGTTCGAATCTCTCGACGAAGGCGATTTCCCGTTCTTCACGTTCAACGCGTTCGCCTTCAACGGACGGACCGTGCCTCCGTTCGGGAGCATTCCCGACAAGATCGTCATGGGCGACGGCGTTCTGGAAGGGTACGAGGCGCTCGGCTTCGGGGACGTCGCAGCTCAAGCGATCTTCGCGCACGAGTTCGCGCATCACATCCAGTTCGAGAACGGCTACTTCCAGACTGACGAGGTGCCGAGCCTCGACCCGGCAGGACCCGATCAAGCAGAGAGAACTCGGTACTTCGAGCTGATGGCCGATGCCATGGCCGCGTACTACCTGACGCACAAGCGGGGCGCTACACTGAACTGGTGGCGGGTGGAGCAGTTCCTGAGAGTGTTCTTTAACGTCGGTGACTGCGGGTTCTCCAATCCGGGTCATCATGGCACGCCCAACCAGCGGCTCAGGGCGGCGCGGTTTGGATTTGACCTGGCTCTCGACGCCCAGAAGCAGGGCCTGATCATGGCTTCCGACGACTTCCACGATCTGTTCGTGGTGAACTATCTCGGATTCATCCAGCCCGATGCCGGCTCGGGCGCCGAGGATCCGACAGTCGGACCCGGGAAGAGTCGGGCGGCGATGTAGCCGGTCGCTTCACCTGATTCAAGGAGACAGCGCCTCATCGTGAGGCGCGTCTTCACCCTCATCCCCCGAACACCGCCCCGTGCGGCTTCGCAGACCCCGTCGCTCCGTGCGGCCAGGCCGGCCGGTCGAAGCTGACGCCCGGTCGATCGGCGCCCGGGTCGCGGAAGTCCTCGTCCAGGGCCAGCTCCCCGGTCTCGCCGTTTACGGTTAGCACGAAAAGCCGCGGTTCGCCGTCGCCGCGGTCGGCTACCACGACGCGACTGCGGGCCCTGGCGCGGACGCCGGTGCCCTCACTGATCCGGTCGAGCGCGAGCCAGTGCGGGAAGTTTCGCGGGCCGAGCGTGACGCGGGAGACCTCGCGGGGCGCCGCGGGATTCGACACGTCGAGCGCGACGACCGCATTCGCCGAGGGGACCGACTGGATCCAGTAGTCGCCGAGCACGACGGGCAGCGCGCAGCCGCCTCCGCGGAAGCCGTGCACGAACTCCGCGCTTATCTCGGCTCCATCCTCCCCCGCGAGATCCGTGATCCGGTACAGTCCGCAGGTGAAGGTCGCGACGTAGACCGTCTCCCCATCGGATAGCAGGCGCGGCTCGCCGGGCTGCTCGTCGCCCCCCTCGGGCGTCCGCGGCAGGTCGACCGTCGCGAGCACGGAGAGGTCGGAGAGGCGCCACACCTGGACGACGTGCGTGCGCTCCCGCCGCCCGCCCCGGAACCCCATGTCCTCGCCCATGTCGTACGAGGACACGACGATCCGGTCCATCTCCGGGACGATCGCCAGGCTGTACGGCCGCAGCAGCGCGTCCCGGGCGTCCGGATCCGCCGCGCTGGCCGATCGCACCACTTCGCCCGCGTCGGTGAGCTCGACGAGTCCCCCGGGATCGAGGTTGCGCTCGCCCGTGCCCTGGAAGGTGGCGAGCACGTTGCCGCTCGGCAGGCGCTCGTAGCTGTGCGGATGCGTGAAGCCGTCCCGGGCGCCGAAGGAGCCGAGGAGGCGGGGCGCCTCCGGGTCCGCCAGGTCGAAGCGGAAGGTCACACCCGCCAGGAAGCCGTTGGCGAACAGGTGCCGGCTCTCCGGCATCCGGTGCTCCGTGTGGTGGGGCAGCGTGCCGCGGCGGTTCACCGGCAACGTCGTGACGACGGAGCCGTAGTCCGGGCTCGCCGGATCCGTGTCGAGCACGGCGAGGAAATCGCTGTCCGCCCGGTCGACGTCGGCGGCCCAGGCGAAGAGATAGGGGGCCGGGCCGTCGATGGGTTCGGCCGATGAATTTGCGGGGCCGGGCGGCGGTCCCGCGCGGTCCGACGGCGTTTCGTCCCCGGCCGCCGGGATGTCGCGGTACCCGGCAGCCGCCTCGTCGCGATCGGTCGCCGCGTCGCCGGGTCCGCATCCGTTCCCCGCGATGGCGGTGAGTAGCGCCGCGAGGATCGCGAGTCGTGGCACGGCCGGGATTCGTTCCATGGAACGTAAGATGCAGCGAGGCCGGCGGGATCGCATGCGAGACACCGACGGCTCCGGCGGATCGGTCGAGGGCCGGGGGACTGGCCTCCAACTTGCTCGATTCTTCGCATGACGCCGACGGGATCCTGTGCGGAAGCCGCCGGTAGGATCGTCATGACGGGCGAAGGAGCCGTGCGGCACCGGGAACCGCCAGCGAGAGGGAGGCCGACGTGAGGAAGTTCATCATTCTGAGCTGTGCGTTCGCCGCGGTGAGCGGCTTCATTCTCGTGCAGGGACTTCGCAATCCGGCCCGGTCGTTCACCCACCCCGCGGGTCCCGAGCACCAGTTCCGCGGCAGCGCCGGCGCCTGGTTCCAGGCGGCGAAGCCCTACTGCAACAGCGTCGAGGTAGAAACGCGGCTGCGCTTCGACCCTCCTCCCGCCACGACGGAGGGAACCGCCTATTCGGCCGCATGCTATGCCCTCGCGGGGCGGATCGACGAAGCGCGCGAGCTCATCCTCGGTCTCGAGGGAGACGATCGCTGGCGCGCGGCCGGCATCGTGTTCGGGGTCGCTCATCCCGTGGCCGACGCCGGCGACGACCTCTCTGCGGGTCCGATCATGGAGCTCGTCGTCGAGTTCTGGCCCAACCACTACATGGCGCTCTATCACGCCGGCATTTCGCGCTACCAGCTCGGAGAGCACGCCGCGGCCCGTGAGCACCTGACGAAGTTCCTGGAGCGCTACGACCGGCAGGACGGGTGGACCCGCAACGCCCGCGAAGTGCTCTCGAGGATCGAGTAAGGCCGGGGGGCCGGGCCGTCACGCATGAGCTATCCACCGATTGGTTCGGTACTGGCGGACCGCTACCGGATCGAGGCGGAGCTCGGCCGCGGCGGCTTCTCCGTCGTTTACCGCGCGACGGATGTGACGCTGGACTCGCCGGTCGCGGTCAAGCTCCTGGTCCCACCCCCTGCGGCCGAGGCCGTGGCCAGGGAGCGAATGCGGCGAGAGGCCGTGGCGGGGCGCGGGCTCGTCCATCCCAATGTCGTGCAGCTCCACGACTACCTGGAATCCGACGGTCACCATTTCCTCGTCATGCAGCTCGTGGACGGAACGGATCTGGCCAGGCGGGTGGAGTCGAACGGACCCCTGGAGCCGGCCGACGCGGTCCGGGTGGTCCGGGGCGTCGCCGCGGCCCTCGAGGCCGCGCACGGCATCGGCGTGCTGCACCGGGACGTGAAGCCTCGGAACATTCTTCTCGATGCCGACGGCAACCCTCGCCTCGCGGACTTCGGCTCCGCGCGGCTGCTCAGCCTCGAGACGCTCACGCGAACGGGCGATCTCGTCGGGACGCTGGTCCATACGGCGCCCGAGGTGGTCGCCGGCGGTAGAGCGGATGCCCGCTCGGACCTGTACGCTCTCGGCACGACCCTGTATTTCGCCCTCACGGGGTCGCTGCCCGAGCAGACGTCCCGCCGTCGACCTCCGACACCGTCCCACGTCGGCTTTCGGCCCCGCGCGAAGCGTCCGGAGGTGCCGCCGTGGTTGGACGAGGTGACGGCGAAGCTGACCCGCGAGGATCCCGGCGAACGCTATCCCACCGCGGGCGCCCTTCTCGAAGCGCTGGACGCGACGGATGCCGCCGTGGACATCGCTGTTCCCGATGGCGACCGGACCACGTGTCTCCTGTGCGGTTCGCCGGAGCCGTTCGGCGTCGGCGTCTGCGTCTGGTGCCTCGGTCCGCCCGGGGAGAGTCGTCGTCCGGCCGACGACCGCCTTCTCTTCCTCGAGCGCGGGGAGGATCGGCTGCATCGAGAGCAGATCGCCGACGATGTCTCGAGCCTGGTCGACGAGCACCGCGACGCCGCTTCGATCGAGGCGGCGCTCCGCGGCGAGCTGCCGCTGGCTCGCGTCGTCGCCCGGACGGCGGACGATGTGGCGCGGCGCCTGCGAAAGCGGGGGCTTCCGGTGCGGATCGTTCATCCCGCCCGGCTCGGGGCCCGCCTCACACCGGGTCTCGGCCTGGCTCTCGGCTCCGCGCTGGCCACCGGGATGGCCGCCGGTGTCTTCGTGGCGCCTTCGCTCCTGGTCATCACGCCTGTTTTTGCGGGCACGGTCGTCTGGGCCGTCGTGCGGAGGCAGAGCCCGGCTCTTCTCACGGGCCGGCAGCAGGCGGTTCTCCCGCGGCAGGCTGAGCGATCGGCGCGCACGGCGTTGGCTTCGTTGCCGCCCGGCGCCGCCCGCCGCCTGCTGGCCGATTTCGTCCGCATGGCGCGGCGGCTGGCCGACGCCCCGACGTCCGACGGCGAGGCCGAGACGTCGGAACGCGTAGGCACGCTGTCGGAGCTCGTGAACGGAGCGGTACGACTCACGTCGGCGCTGGCGGAGCTCGACGACAGCCTGTCGATTCTGGAGGATCAGACCGATCCGCTCGCCGCCGGCTCCGACTGGATCGAGACGCATTCGCGGGTGAGCCGTACGAGGGATCGAATCGTCCAGCGTCTGCTCGATGCGTTGGCCACGATGGCGAGGACCGGCGCCGCTGGTTTCGATACCGATGGGGGCACCGGGGGGCTGCCTGATCTGGCGCGTGAGCTGCAATGGGAGACAGAGGTCGACCTCGAGGCGCGCAGGGAGGTGGAGGCGCTCCTCGCCTGACGACAGGGAGGTCCGACCGACCGGTTTTGGGCTCCCGGCGTTCGGACCTCGTCCTACGTGCCGCCCAGGTACTTCTCCGGGATCGGCCGGTCCGGCGCCTCTCCCTCCCACATGATCGAGACGACCCACCAGCGATCCCCGTCGAACATGAGCTGGAAGCTGTTGATTCCGCGCATGAAGTGATTGCCCGCCTCCATGTCGGCGGCCGTCCGGTAGGAGTTATAGGTGCTGAAGACGTGGGCGATGTCGGCCCAGCGCTCGACCACGCGGTGCGCCTCGGTCTCGAAGAACCCGTTTTCCACGAGCCAGTTGCCGGGGCCGTCGACGTACTGCTGCGGCGTCAGCACCTGGTAGCCGTGCTGCCCCTCCGGATTCCGGCCCGTCGGAATCAGTCGCGCTTCGGGGATGACGAGCGACATGAAGCGATCCCAGTCGCGCGCCTCGCCCTGTGCGCCGGAGATCACGTCGTAGACCGCCGTCATGATCGCGTCGATCGATTCCACGTCGGCCGGATCGGCCGGCGGAGGTCCCGCCCTCTGCTCGGCGGCCATCTCCGCGGCGTCGGCCTCCTGGGCCGCGAGCCCCGGTGCTCCGACCGCCGCGAGCATCGAGGCCAGCGCGAACAGGATCCCACCCTTCATCGTCGCCATCATCCTCGTCTCCTGTGCGTGAGTCGTGTTCTCGTCGGGGGTCTCCCCCTTTCGCGATCCCGACGGAGGATACCGCTTCCGGCCCCGCGGGGTCCAGCGGGGTCCTCGAACGGCGAGATCGGGCTGTCCGGCACGGGGCCGGGCGGCCCCGGCCGAACCTTGCCCCCAATATGTCGTGGGGATATGATG
>CAZOEX010000035.1:0-14408 GCA_964578925.1 uncultured Gemmatimonadota bacterium
GATCGCCAACCGGGGTGAGATCGCGCTCCGGGTGATCCGCGCCTGCCGGGAGCTCGGGATCCGGACGGTCGCAGTCTACTCGGAGGTGGACCGCGATTCGCTCCACGTCCGCTTCTCCGACGAGGACGTGTGCATCGGCGCGGCACCCGCACGCGAGAGCTATCTGAACATTCCTCGTATCATCGCCGCGGCGGAGATCACCGGCGCCGAGGCGATTCATCCGGGATACGGCTTCCTGGCGGAGAACGCCGAGTTCGCGGAGATTTGCGAACGGTCCGGGTTCACCTTCATCGGCCCGACGGCCGAGATGATCCGCACGATGGGGGACAAGGCGGAGGCTCGCCGCACGATGATCGCCGCGGGCGTCCCGGTCGTGCCCGGAACGGAAGGAGCGATCGACGGCGTGGAGGAGGCCCGGGGGGAGGCCGCCACCATCGGATTTCCCGTGATGATCAAGGCCGCCGCGGGTGGGGGCGGCAAGGGAATGCGCATTTGCCGCGAGAGCGAGCAATTCGAGCAGGCGTTTACGATGGCCCGCAACGAAGCGGCCGCGGCGTTCGACGATCCACGCGTCTACATCGAGCGGCTCGTCGAACGGCCGCGCCACGTCGAGATCCAGATCCTGGGAGACAGGCACGGTAACGTCGTCCACCTCGGGGAACGGGACTGCTCGATCCAGCGCCGGCACCAGAAGCTGGTCGAGGAGGCGCCGAGCCCGGCCCTCACGCCGGAGCTTCGGGAGGCGATGGGCGCAGCCGCCGTTCGGGCCGCCGAGGCGATCGACTATTCCAACGCGGGCACGGTGGAGTTCTTGCTCGATCCCGCGGGTGAGTTCTTCTTCATGGAGATGAACACCCGGATCCAGGTGGAGCACCCGGTCACCGAGATGACGACCGACATCGACCTCGTCAAGCAGCAGATACGATCGGCCGCCGGCGAGGTGCTCGCTGTGCGGGAGCCGCCGCCCCTGCGCGGACACGCGATCGAATGCCGGATCAACGCCGAGGACACCGAGCACGACTTCCGTCCCTCGCCCGGTACGATCACGGCCTTTCATTCTCCGGGCGGTCCCGGAATTCGTATCGACAGCCACGTTTTCGCCGGCTACCGGGTGCCTCCCCACTACGACTCGCTCCTCGGCAAGCTCATCGCCCACGGCGCCACGCGGGAGGAGGCGCTCCGACGGGCCCACCAGGCGCTGGAGGAGTTCATCATCGAGGGAGTGCATACGACGATCCCCTTCCTTCGCCGGGTGCTGGAGCACCCCGACTTCGTAGCGGGAGAGGTCGACACCCACTTCCTCGAGCACTTCAGATCTTCGGCGAACACGTGAACGATCGGCAACGGACCGAGGCGTTGGGCGTCGGGCTCCTGGCCCTGGGGCTCCTGCTCGCCCTCGCGATCGTGCCACCGGTCCTGCGTGGCGGCCAGCCGGAGCCGAACCTGATCGGCCCGGCGGGAGCGATCCTGTCGCATCTGCTGATCAGCGGCATCGGGGGCTCGGCCGTGCTCGTCGCGGCGGCGCCGCTCGTCTGGGCGATCCGCTGTTTCGACCGATTGAGCAGGGACGGCGCGATTCGCTGGTCGATCTTCCTCGGCGTGGCGGCCCTGTTCGTTCCGGCCGCCTGGTGGCTGATCGGCCAGTCGATGGGAAGCGAGACGACGGGCGGCGGTTGGCTCGGGGACGCGCTGGGCGGCGTCCTGCTCCGCGGGTTCGGGACCGTCGGAGCGCAGCTCATCGTGCTCGCGGTCCTCATCAGCCTGACGGTGCTCACCTTCGGCTGGTCGCCGGCGGAAAGCGCCGAGGCGGCCGCCCGGAGAGCGAAGGGGGGCGTGGCGGTGGCGGGCCGCGGTCTGCTCGGCGCCTGGCGCCGGTTTCGTGAGAGTGTCGCGCGGGCGTTCATCCCGCCGAGGTCGCGACGGGAGGCCTCGCCCTGGGAGGCCCCTGCGGCCGACGCGGCGGAGGCCCCGGAGGAGCCGGAGGTCGCGGCAGAATCGGAGGGGCAGGGAGACGAGAGTGCGGCCCCCGGCGCCGACTCGCCGGCGAAGCGCGGGCGCAACGGGAAGAAGCCCGCCACATCACCGTCGGCCGGCTCCGGTCTCCAGCTCGAGTTGGGCGACTCGGCGGCCGGGCGCGACCTGATCCCGCCCCTCAGCCTCCTGGCGGAGCCCGAGCGGCGGGGTACGGGCCTCGCCACGAAGGAGCTCGAGCGGCTCGGCGACGTGCTGGTGAACAAGCTCCAGACCTTCCGGGTGGAAAGCTCGATCGGCGGTTGGACGACCGGCCCGGTCGTCACGCAGTTCGAGGTCGTCCCGGCGGCGGGCGTGAAGGTGGGCAAGATCTCCGCTCTGGCGGACGACCTGGCGCTGGCGCTCAAGGCTCCGTCGGTGCGGATCGTCGCCCCCATTCCCGGCAAGGGCGCCGTCGGCGTCGAGGTCCCGAACCCGGAGCCCGAGATCGTGCGGCTGCGCGAGGCGCTCGAGACGCCGGCCTACCGCAACCGGAACCGGACCCTCCCGCTCGGGCTCGGACGCGACCTGGCGGGCCGTCCCTACTGCGCGGACCTCGCGCGAATGCCGCACCTGCTGATCGCCGGTGCGACCGGGTCGGGGAAGTCAGTGTGCATCAACACCATCATCACGAGCCTCATCTACCGCTACTCGCCGGCCGATCTTCGGCTGCTGCTGGTCGACCCGAAGATGGTCGAGTTGATCATCTACAACGACCTGCCGCACCTCCGGCATCCCGTCGTGACCGACAACAACGACGCCGCCGCGATCCTGCGCTGGGTCGTGTTCGAGATGAACCGGCGCTACGCGCTCCTGTCCGCCAACGCCTGCCGCAACATCGTCGAGATGAACCGGCGGATCACCCGGGGACGCGACGTGAAGGCGCCCGAGGGCATCGATCCGGAGCGCTGGGACGAGGACAAGTTGCCGTACATCGTCGTGGTGATCGACGAGCTGGCGGACCTGATGATGACGGTACAATCCGAGGTGGAAGCACCGCTGGCCATCCTGGCGCAGAAGGCGCGCGCGGTCGGCATCCATCTCGTCGTGGCCACGCAGCGGCCGTCGGTCAACGTGATCACCGGGCTCATCAAGGCGAACTTCCCGAGCCGTATCGCCTTCCGCGTGGCCTCGAAGGTCGACAGCCGCACGATCCTCGACCAGAACGGGGCCGAGTGCCTGCTCGGCAACGGCGACATGCTCTTCCTCCCTCCGGGCGAGTCGGAGCCCGACCGCATCCA
This sequence comes from uncultured Gemmatimonadota bacterium, assembly GCA_964578925.1. Taxonomy (GTDB): domain Bacteria; phylum Gemmatimonadota; class Gemmatimonadetes; order Palauibacterales; family Palauibacteraceae; genus JARFPW01. The sequence goes on from CAZOEX010000035.1 coordinate 3,252, forward strand.
GGGCGCCTTCATCTCCACGGAGGAGACCGAGACGATCGTCGACTGGTACCGCCGCCGCATCGCGGGGGAGGAGATCGAGGACGAGGAGAAGGACATCCTCGAGGAGGTCCGCGAGATCGAGATCGAGGAGAGCCAGGTCGACGTGACCGACCAGGTGCTCACCGATTGGGACGAGTACTTCCAGAAGGCGGCCGAGATCGTGATCGAGAACGACTCGGGCTCCACGAGCCTCCTGCAGCGCCGGTTGAAGATCGGCTACGGCCGCGCGGCGCGGATCATCGATCAGCTCCACTCGGCCGGGGTCGTCGGGCCGCCCGACGGAACGAAGCCGCGCGAGGTCCTGATCACGATGGACAAGCTCGACGCCCTCATGCGCGGCGAGGACCTGCAGGAAGAGGCCGAGGAGGAGGCCGAGGCGGCAGCCGGGGCCGAGAGCGAGGGCGAGTCCGGAGACGAGGCGTGAAGGCCGGAACGGTGACGTCGGGCGCAGGGTACCCGTCTTACGCATGCGGAGTTCTCGACCGACGAAACGCCACGAGGGACGGATCGATGAGACGCGACAGCGGACGGAACCGGCGGACGGGCCGGCAGGGTCGAGCCACCTTCGCAGGTGGAGCGCTTGCCCTCGTCGCTCTCGTGGCAGCGCCCGGGGCGAGCGCCCAGGCTCAGTCGGAGACGCCGCGGGCCTCGGGTGCGGGGTCCGATGCCGAGGTACGGCGGATTCTCACGCGGGCCGAAGAGGTTTACGACGCCCTGGGCTCCCTGCAGGCCGAGTTCGAGCAGACGATCGAGGTGACGCTTCTCGGCAGGAGCCGTAGCGGCTCGGGCACCTGGTACCAGAAGGGGCGGGGCCGCTTCAAGATGGACTTCAGCGATCCGGCCGACGACGTGATCGTCGCGGACGGCAGCCATCTCTGGCTCTACTACCCGAGCACCCACCCCGATCAGGTGATCCGGAGCACGATCGACGCCAGCGTCACGGGCGCCGGAATGGTCGATCTCCAGGGCCGCATCTTCGACGAGGCGGCCGCCGGCTATGACGCGGAGCTGGAAGGACGGGAGGAGATCGGCGGGCACGAGACCCTGCGGATCTTCCTGACCCCGACGGGCGAATCGCCCTATCGGCACGTGCGGGTGTGGGTCGACGCCGATTCCTACCTCGTCCGGAAGTTCGAGATCATGGAGCGCAACGAGACGCTGCGCACCGTAGTCCTGCGCGACCTGCAGCCGGATGCGCCGATTCCCGACGCGACCTTCTCCTTCACGCCCCCCACGGGCGCCGACGTCTTCGAAGGATAGGCCTTTGAAGCTGGGACTCGTCAGCCTCGGCTGCGACAAGAACACGGTCGATTCGGAGCGCCTCGTCGCGGCGCTCGCCGGCTACGGGGCCGAGCACGTCGCCGACCTCTCGACGGCGGACGTCGTCGTGGTCAACACCTGCGGCTTCATCGACGCGGCCAAGGAAGAATCGATCGAGACGCTGCTCGATGTCGCGCGACTGAAGGAACGGGGGGACGTGCGGGCGGTCGTCGCGCTCGGCTGCCTCGTCGAGCAGTATCGGGAGGAGCTTGAGCCCGCCCTTCCCGAGGTCGACCTCTTCGTGGGACTTCGGGACGTCGAGACGCTGATTCCGATGCTGCAGGATCGTGGTCTTCTCGGCGGCGAGCTCGAAGACCACCCCGGCGTGCGACTCCCGATCGCCGATCGGCGCCACGTCCGGTATCTGAAGGTGAGCGAGGGATGCAATCACGGCTGCGCCTTCTGCGCCATTCCCCTGTGGCGCGGCAAGCACCGATCGTTCGAGGAGGAGGCGCTCGTGGCCGAGGCGCAGCGCCTCGAGGCGCAGGGCGCCGTGGAGGTCAACCTGGTGGCTCAGGACCTGGCCTTCTACGGCCGGGAGTTCCGCGACGGTACGGCGATGCACACCTTGCTCCGCCGGCTGCTCGACGAGACGTCGATCCCGTGGTTCCGGCTCCTCTACATCTACTCGGCAGGCCTGCGCGAGCCCCTCGTCGAGCTGATCGGCTCCCAGGATCGCATTCTCCCGTACATCGACATGCCGATCCAGCACGCCAGCGACCCGGTTCTTCGGCGCATGCGGCGGCCCGAGCGGCGAGCGAAGCTGTACGAGCGCATCGAGGGGCTCAGGACCGCGATCCCCGATCTGACCCTCCGCACGACGGTGCTCGTCGGTTTTCCCGGTGAGACGGAGGAAGACTTCCGCTCGCTCCTGAACTTCATGGAGGACGTCGAGTTCGACCGGTTGGGAGCGTTCGCCTTCTCGCCGCAGGAGGGTACCCGGGCTGCCGCCATGGAGGAGGACTTCCTCCCGGAGGACGTCCGGAATGCCCGTCTCGAGGAGACGCTCGAGGTACAGCGGGTGATCAGCGCCCGGCGCATGGAGCGTGAGGTGGGCCGCCTGCGCGAGGTGCTCGTCGACCGGGAGGAGGACGGGCGCCTCGTCGGCCGCACCCGGGGCCAGGCCGACGACGTCGACGGCATCACGATCCTCTCCGCCTCGGAGGGCGGTCGGCCCGCGCCCGGCACCCTGGTCGACGCCCGGATCACCTCGGCGTCGGATTACGATCTGTGGGCCGACGTCGTCGCCGAGCGGCGTCCCGCGCCCCGGCCCGGGGGAGCGAACGGGGCCGGCGTCGCGGCCGGTGCTCCGACGACAGGTCGATCGTTGCCGATGGCGACGATCGGGTTGGAAGGAAGCTGGGGGCGCTGATGGGCCCCGGGAGCCGGTCCGGCCTCCGGCGTCGTGACCGGTCCCTCGTCCATTTCGTCGTCCTCGCGGCCGGCGTCTTCGCGGCCGCGGCCGTCCTGGGTGCGGCCGGCGTCGGCGGTCCGGAGCGCGTATCGGCGGGTCCCCCGATTCGCGTCGGGATCGCCGTGGCCGTCGATACGCCCCTGACGCTTGCTTCGGCCGACGGCATCCGGCTCCGGAACGCGCAGACCGGCCGTATGCTGCTCGACGTCGACGAACCGATACGATTCCGCGTGGAACGACGAGGCGAGGGCCTTGTGGCGCGGCCTACGACGAGATCCGGCGAGGCCCTCGGGCATCCGGCCTACTCCCTGAGGGTGGAGCCGGCCGGAGACGCACCGGTCACCCTCGGCGATGCGCCCTACCGGGGCGCCATAGAGGTCTTCGCGGTCGAGGACTCCGGGCTCAACGCCGTGAACGAGCTTCCCCTCGAGGACTATCTCCTCGGCGTGGTGCCGATCGAGATCGGTCCGCGCGAGCCCGACGAGGTGGCGGCCGTCGCGGCGCAGGCGGTGGCGGCGCGCACCTACGCGATCTCCCACCTGCGAGCTCGCGAGGAAATGGGCTTCGACGTTTTCGGCACGGTCGAGGACCAGGCGTACGGCGGGATGGCGGCCGAGCGCGAAGAGGCGACCCGCGCCGTCCGGGCAACGGCCGGCCGCATCCTCATGTACGACGGTCTGCCGATCCGCGCGATGTACCACTCGACGTGCGGGGGTCGGACCGCGCCGGTGGAGGACGTGCTCGACCGGGAGCCCGCTCCGTATCTTCGGTCCGTGGCCGACCGGGCCCCGGACGGGTCCGACTACTGTTCGATCTCTCCCCGCTACCGGTGGGTGGAGGAACTGGGTCCGCGGGATCTCAACGGGCGGATCCGGTCGCAGGTGCGGCGGATCTTCGGCGCGCCGGCCGAGCATACCGGCGACCTTCTCGGCGTTCGCATCGCGGAACGGACGTCGACCGGCCGGGTGCGGGCGCTGGCGCTGCGCGGTACGCGATCGGAGTTCGTGCTCGAACGGCTGGACATCCGGATCGCGTTGCAGAACGATGAAGGCCGGATCCTGGGATCGACGGATTTCGACATCGTCATTCGGCCGGATGACGTGATCGAGCTCCGGGGGCGCGGTTACGGCCACGGGTCCGGCATGTGCCAGTGGGGCGCGATCGGACGAGCCCGGGCGGGGCAGGACTGGGAGACGATTCTCGCGACCTACTATCCGGGAGCCGAGCTGGTCTCCATATACTGACGGAATACACGTCGAATCTGCATACGAGTGAACGACAAGTACGAGTGCACGACCATACACTCGAGGAGGAAGCAACATGGGTGGAACGGGAGGTAGGGAAGCCTGGCCCGGTCGCTGGACGGCAGTGGCGGCGGCGGTGGCGCTGCTCGCCCCGGGGGTGGTGCGGCCAGCGGTGGCTCAGAACCTGGAGGAGTACGACTACGCCAACCTCGGCGTTCGGGCGTTGGGGGCAGAAGTCCTCTACGTGGACGCATCTCAGAACGAGGGGACGTTCGGCCTCGGCGCCAAGCTCGATCTGGGCTTCCTCGGGCCGGGCGTACGGGTGGTTCCGCGATTCGGCGTCTGGAACGCCGACGTGGAGGGATCGGACGTCGAAGAGCTCGAGCGCCAGCTCGAGGAAGTCTCCGAGCTGGAGCCCGGATCGATCAACCTCGGCGCCATCGAGCGTTCGGCCTACGTGTTCGGGGCCGATCTCCAGTACATCGCGGCGATCTCCCGGGTCTCCCCCTATATCGGCGCGGGCATCGACATCTACGCCCTGAACGACGACGGCAACGCGATCCGAGGCACCTTCCTGGACGATCTCGTCGTCACGGCCGGCGTCTCGGCCGTGGGTGGACTGCAGGTCGCCGTGAGCCCGAACTGGAGCGTCTTCGGAGAGTTTCGTGCGACGGCCGTCACCGACGCCAGCAGTCTCGGCGCGGCGTTCGGCGTGTACTACGGCTTCGGTCCATGAGCGACGGAAGCGACGGATCGGGGCGTCGATGAAAGATGTGCGGGTCGCCGTACTCGGCGCGGGCGGAGCGGCGCAGGTGGTTCACCTGCCCATCCTCGCCCGGCTGGCAGGCGTCGAGGTCGTGGGCATCGTCGATCCCGACCTCCGCAAGGCGGAGACGATCGGTGAGCGCTTCGGCGTCCCCGAAGTCGCCGGGGACCTCTCGGAGCTCCTTCCCGGCGAACGGCTGGACGCCGTCGTCGTCTGCACGCCGAACGGCGCGCACGAGGAGGGCGTCCTCTCGGCGCTCGACCGGGGTGCCCACGTGCTGTGCGAACGCCCGCTCACCGTGTCGAGCGAATCGGCGCGGCGGTTGATCGCGGCCGCGGATTCCGCCGAACGGCAGTTGATGGTCGCGAACAACCACCGCTACCGTCACGACTTCCGGCTGATGCGGCAGTTCGTGGCGAGCGGGGACCTGGGGGATGTGTTCTTCGTGCGCTCGAGCTGGCTCAACCGGCGTTCGCGCCGGCCCCGACGTGGCTGGCGCACCGACACGAAGTACGCCGGCGGCGGCGTGTTGATGGACCTCGGGGCGCAGGCGCTCGACCTGGCCCTGTGGTCGGTGGGCTATCCCGACGTGGAACGGGTGAGCTGCCGGATGGCGGGGGACCGGGGCGTGGAGTCGAGTGCCTTCATCCAGCTCGCGACCGCCGACTCGACGGTCCAGGTCGAAGTGACCTGGGAGCTGATCGACGACCAGGATCAGCACGAGCTGCTGATCCTGGGCCCCGAAGGAAGCGCCACCTCCTACCCGCTCCGCGTCCATCGGCGCCTCGAGACGGGAATCGGCGACGTGACGCCACCGCTGAACCGACCGCCCAACGCCCTCTACCAGGATTCCTATCGTCAGGAGTGGGCCTACTTCCTCCGGATCGTCAGGGGTGAAGCGTCGCGCGCGTCGGAGAGACGGCAGGTTGCGCTGATGGAGGTCGTCGAGGCTTGCTACCGCTCGGCGGACTCGGGCGCCGAAGCCACACCGGGCTCCACGCCGGACTGACGCTGCGGTTCCTCAATCCGGATGCAGCGAACCCCGGCCCCGGAAGACGACGTGCCGGTCCGTTTCCCGCACCCTCCGATATCCGAGCAGGTGGAAGATTTCGTTGACCAGCCAGCGCGCGATCCTTCGGGAGACCACGAAGGTGTCTTCGCGGCGGGTCGAGCGGTGGACGCCGGGAAGAAGGGGGAGGAGCTTCGGGGCTCCGAGCCGGCGCAGGAACCGTGAGATACGCAGCCAGACGCGACGTACGGGACGCACGAGGAAGTAGCCGTCGTCGCCCTGTGCCTGGTACAGGGGAAGGAAGAGGCGGCCGCCCATCGGCGCGGGTACGGGGCCGGCGACGTCGCGGCCTACGATCCGGCCGGCTCGAATGGCCGTGAAGTTCGTGAACCCCGGCGTCATCACGTAGGCGTCGTCCGGCTCGATGCCGCGTCGGTAGATCACCTCGAACACGTCGTGGAGTCCTCGCCGGGCGTCGGCCAGCGCCCGTCGACATGCCGCCACGTCGACGACGTCGGTATCCTCGGGCAGACAACCGGCGGCGACGAGAGCGACCCAGAGCGCGGCCTCGTGCAGGTCGACCGACCTCGGGTCGTCGTGCTGACCGGCCTCCACGCCGATCGCCACCGCGCCGAAGCCCGCGAGATAGTCGACCATCGCGTCGATCTCTTCTTCGATGCCGAGTACGAGTGGGATGCCGAGCCGTTGGGCGAAGGCGCGTGTCTCGAGGCGATCGCTGAGCGTGACGAAGGGAGGGCTGACCGACGACGTGGTGTGCAGGTCGAGAAGATAGATCTCACCCCGGGCTCCTCGGATCGGAGGGACAAGCGCCTCGAGCAGCGCCGCCTGTTCGAGATCCTCCACGGTTCGAGGGTTCTCCAGCGCATCGGAAACCCGCCGCATGCTCCAGCCTCGATTGAGATCCCGGTCGATGAAGCGGCGCCCGGTCCGCAGGGCCTCGAGATTCCCGGCGACGGCGAGAAACCGGCCCCGGAACTCGGGTCGGGCCTCCCTCAATCGCGAGACGACCCGGCGCAACGCCCGTACGCCGGATCCCTCGTTGCCGTGTATGCCGCCGACGCAGAGCACGAGCGGAGAGGCGCCCTCCTCTCCGAAGCTCCCGATGATGCGGTGTCGGCCGAGCTCCGGTCCCGACTTCACATTCCCGGCGTCGCGCGTGGCGTGCTCCATCTCCGCCGCGGAGTGTGGTTGCGCGGCGGATCTCGCCGATCTTCCGGCGCTCATTCGCGGAGCATGTCCTCGAGGAGGACGCTGGCGATCCGCATGAAGTCGTGCTCCGTGATCATCCCGACCAGGCGCTCGTCCTGGACCACGGGCAGGCTCGAGATTCGGTGGTTTCGCATCAGCTCGATGGCTTCGAGCGTCGTCATCTCCGGCGTCCCGGTGATCAGCTCCGTCTCCATGATCCGGCTGACCGGGATCGGTCCGTCCGCTCGCTTCGACTCCTCGCTCGCCAGAAAACGGAGAAGGGGTCTGTGCGAGACGAGGCCGACGAGGCGATGGTCGTTGCTCTCCACCGGGACGTGATGGATGCGATGCCAGTCCATCAGGTTGGCGACCAGCTCGACCGATTCGTCGGAGTTCACGGTGACCAGATCCGTGGTCATGTACTGTTCGAGCCGGAGATAGCTCGACCGCATGCCGCCACCCTCCTCGGGCCGGGCCAGCTCCCACTCGTGCACCGGGGTTCCGGCGGACTGACGGTCGTAGGTCGCGGCCACGAGCGCTGCCAGACGCTCCTCTCTCGTCCCCTTCTCCCCCATGTCGGCCAGGGACGCTAGCGCCCACCGCGCCCCCGTCTGGCGACTCTCGACCCGATCGTACACGGTGCCCAGGTAGTGGTCGATGTCGGCATCGTCGATGCCGCCGGCTTCCAGCCCGCGTCGCGCGAGCGGGATCAGCTGTCCGCAGATGAGCTCCTGCGCGGGAAGAGCGCGTCCGTCCAGCCACTCCATCTGGGCGTCGAGGCCGAGACGCGCGGACGCCACGAAGTTCGTCCGAACCGCGTCGAAGTCGATACGTTCGCGGATGTCGTCCGTCTCCTCGGCGATCGCGCTGACCAGTCCGTACCAGAACGCGGCGTTGGCCACTTCGTCGCGGACTGTCGGTCCCGAGGGCAGCACGCGGTTCTCGATCCGGAGGTGGGCGCGGCCGTCGTCGCCGACGCCGTAGCACGCCCGGTTCCAGCGATAGATCGTGCTGTTGAAAAGCTGCAGGGCCTGGAGCGCGGGCGCCCGCCCCGCCTCGATGGCTTCCATCGGATCTTCCTCGATGTCGCGGCGGAGGATCACCTTGTAGCGCGAAATGTCCTCCCTGAAGATCTCGAGTACCGAATCATCGATCCAATTGCGGCCGAAGCTGACCCGTGGCGAGACGTCCCGCATGTCCGGCATCGTCTGGCGGGTATCGACGGACTGCTGGAAGACGGCGATTCGCGTCTCGTGCCAGAGCCTCCGGCTGAGCATGATCGGAGAGTTCACGGCCGCGGCGAGGACCGGCGCCGTCACCGCGAGGGCGATGTTGTAGAGGCGCGCGAACTCGTCGGGTCCCACCTGGAAGTGTACCTGGAAGCTGGCGTTGCAGGCTTCCAGCATGACGGAATCGTGGGTGAGCCGCAGCTCGTCGGTGCCCTTGATGTAGAAGACGTACGGCCCGCCGCGTAGCCGGGTCAGCGCCTCGTTGAGGGCGTAGTACCTGGGCTCTGGCACCATGTTCTCGAGCGTCAGGTCCGACTTGCGGAGGGTGGGGAGGATGCCGGTGAGCACCGGTCGGGCGTCGAGCCCGCTCACGGCGTCGCGCACGATGTCGATGAGCTCCGTGATCTGTTCGTCCATCCGGCGGAGGCAGTCGCCGCCGAAGAGCAGGGGCTCCGCATTGCACTCGAGGTTGAACCGTCCGATCTCGCTCGTCACCCGGGGATCCTCGATGCGCTCGAGCGCCTCGACCGCCACCGGGGCGGGCCGGTGGACTTCGTCGACCAGGAACATCTCCTGCTCGAGTCCGATGCGGCGCACGCCGGATTCGATGAGCCCGGTGTCGAGCATCCGCTCGAGCGCCCGCACGTCGCGCAGGAGGGCCTGGGTGAAGACCCGCAGCTCCTGCTGGTCTACCGCAATTTGAACATCCTTGGAACCCATTCGCTCAAGGTCGCGAGCGGGCCGGATCGAAACAAGGCCGCGAGATGTCCGGCTCAGCCCGTCGGCATGCTCGGCGCGGCGGTCTCGGGCGGGGGGGACATCGTCTCTCCGGGGCCGACGCCGGGTTCGAGGGAGTCGGGCCGCAGGAGGCGAATGAGACGGGTCTCGCCGGGCGCGAGAGGACGGATCGGCACGCGAATCCCCCACTCCGTACGGGCGTAGGGCAGCTGGCGATCGGCCTCGAAGGGAACGCGGACGCCGCCGGGAAGCACGACATCCAGCCAGGCCTCGCGGGCGCTCGATCCGACCGGAGCGCTCACCCGAAGCTGCAGCTCGCCGCCGGTCTCCTCCAGGGTCAGGCGCATGGCGTCGCGGTCGAGCCACCAGCGGGCGAGGTCTGCGCCCGTGGCGACCCACCAGCGCTCACGCTGCGCCGCGACGGAATCGAGCACCGAGCCCACGACCCCGATCTGGCCCGGCGTGCCGGCCACCTGTGTGTGGAGTCCGATGAACGCCAGTCCGCCCAGTGCCCCGAGTTTGTCCATACCCTCGAGATACGCTTCGAGGACGCGGTCGGGAGCGCGGGTGCCCTCCTGTACGACGACGTTGTAATCGTCCTTCATCAGCCGGGGCAACATGACGATCGGCCCCTCCGGATATCGGTAGATCTCGGGCGCCGCGGAGCGCGCGGCGTTGACCGCCGCCAGGTACGGGGTTCCCTCGCCCGTGGCGCGGAGCCACGCCCTGAGGGTCGCCTCGTCGAACCGTTCCTCCGGGGGGCGGAGGCCCTGGACCGGCCGCCCGGACCACGACTCGAGCTCGCGGACGCTTCGGGAAAGGCGAATCTCCTGCTCGTCCAGCGGAAGGCCGATCGTGGGTACGTGATCGGCGGTGTGGCTCCCGATTTCCCCCGCGGCCACCAGGGAATCGGCCAGCTCGGGGTGTGCGAGCGCCATTTCCGACACGGCGTAGAAGGAACCCGGGAGGTCGTGCTCGCGAAGTAGTCGCGCCAGCGACGCCGCATTGGCGAAGCCGTTCTCGCTGTCCTCCGCGATGAGCAGGCCGGCGCTCCGTCCCTCCGGCCAGGGCGCGACGCCGGCGGACGGGATGCCGGCGGCCCACTGCAGCGCATTCCGAACGAGCCGCCGGGTGCGGTCCTGGTCCAGGGTCCGTACGGCCTGGCGTGGCCGGAATCCGAGCCAGACGGCGCGGCCGCCGCCGAGCGTCGCGTTCAACGCCATGGCGGCGTCGGCCGCGGCGTCACCGCCCGTGGACAGCGAGTTGAGCGCCCAGTCCGACCAGTAGAGGTGGGCTCCCGGAAGGAGCAGGCCGAGATGGCTGTCCGCGTAGAACTCGATGCGCGCTCCCGGCGGAAGGCCGGTGGAGACGGGCAGCGAGGACGGGACGGTGACGAATAGCTCGTCGCCCGCCTGATACTCCACGACGTCTAGCGCTCCGGTGAAGTCTCGCAGCGTGTCCCATCCCCGCCACCGGCAGGCACCGTCGCGCGCTCCGATCGCCCAGTTGGCCGCCGCCCCGCCGCCGCGGCGAAGGTGACGGAAGATCGCCTCGATCTCCGCGTTGGTCAGGCAGAGCGCCTCGGGGGCAAGGACCAGGGTCTCCGCGTCGAGGTCGTCGAGCTCGGCCGCCGTGCCGATCTCCCGTACCGACCAGCCGAGCGCGCCGAACGTTCGCCGCCACTCCGCGAGTACGCCCGGGAGGTACGACGGGTCGTCGAAGTAGGACCGCGTGGCCTCGTTCACGTAGAGCGCCACCTCGACGGGCCGATCGAGCACGGCCCGGGGCCCGTCCCGCTCCTCCGGCAGCGGAGGCGGCCCCTCGTCGACGGCGGCGGCTTTTCGGGCGAGGCTGTTGATGTCGACGTTCTGCCACAACGCACCCGCGGCCGTCACCAGCAGTCCGCCGAGGATGCCCAGCACCAGCAAACCGCCGAGCCAATGGACGGCCGACCGGGCGCGCGGCACCGGATCGCTCTTCGGGGGCATCGCGTCAGCCTTCCTCGGCCGCGTCCGGCGACGGCGGCTCGTGCCGCTCGAAGTACCAGGTGCCGTCACCCGGGTCGCTCGGCGCCGACGGCCGGCGGGCCAGCCGCAGCTTGTAAGCGACGTAGGTGATGACGCCGAGCACGATCGTCACGAGGATCGTCACGACGATGATCGTGATCAGGATGTCGAGGAGATCCATCA
>CAZOEX010000036.1:0-14148 GCA_964578925.1 uncultured Gemmatimonadota bacterium
CTCCGGGGGAGCGTCCCGCTCCTCGTCTATTCTCCGAACTTCTGGCACGAGGAAGAACAGGCGAAAGCCGTCTCGGCCGGGGCCTGGGACATCATTCGGGAACCGCTGCGCCCCGCGATCATCACGGCCAAGCTGCATCGGCTGCTTGCCATCGGACGGTTGATCCAGGTCGTCGAGGACGGAGGACGGGACGACGAGGAGAAGGGGCTGACGAACCTCGCCGCGATGACGCGATCGATCCGGCGACTCGAGGCGACGGCCAGCCGCAATGCCGTCCCGCTCAGCTGCGTCGTCATCGGCCCGAGTCGCCCGGGGGCGGGCCAGATGCTCGAGCGCCAGCGATCCGAGGCGGTCACCCTCTGCAACGAGAACCTCAGGGTCTCGGACCTGTGCGGCTGGGTGAACGACGCCGATTTCGGCGTGGTCGCCTACAACACGACGGCGGCCGGGGTGATCACGATGGTGCGGCGGCTGAACGACCGGCTGTCGGCTGCCGACGAAGAGACCCTTCGGCCCCTCAGCGCGGGAGTGATCGAACTGCCGGTCGAGGAGAAGGGAACCGACGGATCTCGAGACGTCAGGTCGATCATCCGGAAGCCCAGAATCGCCAGCCTGTCGCGACTCGCCGCCGCCCAGGCCGCGCTTCGAGAGGCCCGGGCCGGCGGTGGCGGCATCAGGATCGGTCGACCCGCCTGAAGACCCGGAACGCGTCCTGATGTGCGGTATCGCAGGCGTCGTCGGAGGCCGGCCCGAGCGCGATGTGCCGGCGACGAGGGCCATGGTGGAGTCCATCGCCCATCGCGGCCCCGACGACATGGGCGTCTGGTCCGACGACCAGGCAGTCCTCGGCAACTGCCGGCTGCAGATCATCGACCTCTCGGCCGGCCACCAGCCGCTGCCGAATGAGGATCGTACGCTGTGGATCACCTTCAACGGCGAGATCTACAACTACCGGGAGCTGCGAGAGGGCCTTCTCGAGCGCGGCCACGAGTTCCGTACGCAGACCGACACCGAAGTTCTGCTGCATCTCTACGAAGAGAAGGGGCGCGACTGTCTGACGGCCCTGCGTGGGATGTTCGCTTTCGCGATCTGGGATACGCGACGGCGGCGCCTCTTCGCCGCCCGCGACAGGTTCGGCCAGAAGCCCTTCTACTACACGCGCCTCGCCGATCGTCTGGCCTTCTGCTCCGAGATCAAGGGACTGCTGAGACACCCGGATGTAAGCGTCGAGCCGGAGCCGACGGCCATCGATCGATTTCTGGCGCTGCGGTTCGTTCCGCCGCCCCTGACGCTATTCCGCGGCATCCAGAAGCTGCCGAGAGGTAGCTGGCTGACCTGGGAGGCCGGCGACGTCACCACGGGCAGCTGGTGGAAGCCGGGATTTCCGGCCGCGCCCGATCGCTCGCAGGAGGAGTGGATCGAGGGGTTGAGAACCCACATCGATCGTGCGGTTCAGACCCACATGGTGAGCGACGTGGAGGTTGGAGCGTTCGTTTCCGGGGGGCTCGATTCGAGCATGGTGCTCTCCTCCATGGCCCGAGCCGCCGATGCGCCGATCCGCACCTTTGCGGTCGGCTCCGATGGCGACGAATTCGACGAGCGTCCATACGCCCGCCGTGTGGCCGAGCACTGCGAATCGCGGCACTTCGAGAGCGTCGTGAACGCGTCGCAGTTCGAGGCGATTCCCCGGATCGTACGGTGTCTCGACGAGCCGTCGGATCCGATCGCCGCGTGTGTCTACGAAGCGGCGCGGCTGGCGGCGGAACAGGTGAAGGTGGTTCTCGGCGGCGACGGCGGGGACGAGCTGCTCGGCGGGTACGACCGCTATGCGGCCTTCGAGACCGTCGATCGATTCCGCCGAATCCCGGCCCGGATTCGCAACGGGCTGATTCGGCCGATCGTCGAGCGCATTCCCCTCGGGTTCGGCTACAAGGACTTCGGTGAGAAGGCACGCTGGGTGCTCGAGATGGCCGATCGAACGGAGGGACGACGCTATGCGAGGATGACGACCTATTTCCGGTTTGGGCCGAGGGAGCGGGAGGCGCTCTACGGGTCGCGGCTGGACGGCGTCTTGAGCGACAGGCGGGCGGAGGAGGACATCGTTGAGGCTTTCGAGTCGGCGCCGACCGTCGAGACGCTACATCGGATGATCTACGCGGATCTGAACGGGCGATTCCCCGAGCACAGCCTCATGCTCTCGGATCGTCTGTCGATGGCGCACGGTTTGGAACTGCGCGCGCCGCTCCTCGACGACGAGCTGGCGGACTACTGCCTGTCGATCCCGCCCGCTCTGAAGATCCGGGGCAGCGAGACGAAACACGTGCTTCGCCTCGCCGCCGACGGACGGCTTCCTCCGGAGATCATTCGTCGGGACAAGCAGGGGTTCATGTTCCCGGTCGCGGAGTGGCTCAACAGCGATATGGCCGAGGCGCTGCTCGACCGTCTGTCTCGGGGGCCCCTGGTCCGTGAAGACTGGATCCGGCCGGAGGCAGTGAGACAGCTCATTTCCGAGCACCAGGCGCGCCGGTCGGATCACCACGTTCGCATCTGGATGCTGCTGAATCTGGATGCCTGGTATCGGATCTACATCGATTCCGATGATGCCTGAGGAGATTGCCCGTTCGGCGTCTATCGAACGTCGTCGGATCGCGTCGTCAGGCCGCGACGGCGCTGGACGTGCGTGCCACGCTCTGGAGGACCTCCAGCGTCTTCGCAGCACAGGACTCCCAGTCGAAGTGCCTGGAGCGCTCGAGACCGGCGGCGGAGAGCCGGGCGGCGAGCTCGTCGTCTTCGACGACACGCCGAACGGCCGCGGCAACGGCGGCCGGATCGTTCGGGTCGACCTTCAGTGCCGCGTCACCCGCGATTTCCTGCAACCCGTTGATGTTCGAGGTGACGATCGGCGTTCCACAGGCCATGGCTTCCGTCAGGGGTATGGGAAAAGCCTCGAGGTTCGACGGATAGAGGTAGAGATGCGCGAGGCTGTAGATCGCCGGAAGATCTTCCTGTTCGACCCATCCGAGAAAGCGCACCCTGGAGCCCCAGCCGTCGTCCGGGATACCGTAGTCGGTGCGGAACCGCTCACAGTCGCGTCCACCGATGACGAGCGTGTGCTCGATGTGCGGGGCGGCATGCCGGAACGCCTCGATCAGCCCCTCGGCGTTCTTGCGGTGGGCGGCATCGGGTCGCGAGAGGGACAGGATGAACCTGTCGGGGAGATCGTAGCGGCGGCGCACCGCCTCGAGTCGTTCCGGCGATTCGACGCGCGCGAAGTGACGTGCCGGCGCGAAGTAGGTCGTCGTGACTTTCTCGGGCGACAGGCCGTCGACCGCATCGAGGATGTTCTCCGACGTCAGCTCCGACACGGAGAGTATCGCCGCGGCGCTCCGGCACCAGAGCGGCATCAGGACCTTCATTGCGGCCACGTTGCGCCACGGATAGTACCGGGCTTGCTCGGGGAGGAGCCAGTCGGCGCCGTGGAGGACCATGACCGTCGGGCAGGGCGCCCAGACCGGTACCGTGAACTTCGGGTGAAAGAGCACGTCGACGCCGTCTCTTCGGGCCGCCGGCGGGATCGCGAACTGATCCCAGACTCCGTTGAAGCGCGTATCGATCGATCGCTCGAGGACGTTCGGCCGGTCGGCATAGCGACCGAGGTTCGCCGGGTCGCGGTAATAGAGGACGTACTCGTTGCGATCGTCCAGTGCGAGCAACTCGCGGAGGATTCCGCGTGTGTAGATGCCCACACCACCGCGTTCGTCGAGCGCGCGAAGCATGATGCCGATACGGATGGGTCGGGCCGTCGATATCATAGCTGCCTAAATTGATACGGGATGAGACAATTGTCGAGAAGCCGTGCAGACCGCCCGTCGGGCCGTTCCCGACCGTACGCACCGTCACGCAGCAAGAACCGTACTCGAGCCTGGCGGCCCGTGTATCTGCACGTTGGCGGAGCCCGGTGAGAAGCCGAATCGGGCGCTGGTTGCGCCAGTTGACTCCGCGGGCGCTCGTGCGCCGGGCCGCACTCTTCCTGGCTCGCCCGGAGGGTGAGATCGACTTCGGCGATCTCGGTCGGCTCACGCCCATCAGCGACAACTGGGGTTGGGATCTCGGCACTCCGCTGGATCGACATCACATCGAGGAGTTCCTGGATTCCAGAGCGTCGGACATCCGGGGGGACGTGCTGGAGATCGGCACTTCCACCTACACGCGGCGCTTCGGTGGAGACAGGGTCGCGAGCAGCGACGTGCTCCACGTCGAGGACCACCATCCCGGGGTCACCATGGTCGGCGATCTGACCCGCCCGGAGACCCTGGAGCCCGACCGGTTCGATTGCGTGCTCCTCACCCAGACGCTGCAGTTCGTGGAGGATCCGGCAGCAGCGATCCGATCCGCCCATCGGATCCTGCGCCCCGGTGGAGTCGCGCTGGCGACCTTTTCCGGCATCACGAAGATCAGCCGCGACGACATGGACCGATGGGGCCACTACTTCAACTTCACGACGCTGTCGGCAGGCCGTCTGTTCGAGCGGGTATTCGGCGCGACGAACGTGGACGTCACCGCCGCCGGGAACGTTTTGACAACGACCGCCTTTCTCTACGGCATCCCGGCCGAGCAGCTTCCGGAGAAAGCGCTGACGTACCGGGATCGGGACTACGAGCTCGTGATTTGCGTGCGTGCGGTGAAGGACGGATGAGATCATCCACCACCAGCGTGCGAGACGCGATCCGGCGGCTGGTGCCGCCGCGACCGGGCGCGGTCGTGCTCGGCTACCATCGAGTCGCCGATCCGGCGACGGTTCCAGGCGGGGATCCCTACGACCTCTGCGTTCACCCCGACAACTTCGCCCGCCAGATGGCGACACTTCGGACCCTCGGCCGTCCCGTGTCGCTGGATCGGTTGATCCAGACGCTCCGTCGGGGCGAGCCGATTCGTGGCATGATCGCCGTGACCTTCGATGACGCATACGAATGCGTTTTGCGGGCCGCGCTGCCCGTTCTCGAACGGGAAGAGATTCCCGCGACCGTGTTTTTCGTGACAGGAGCTTCGGGAAGGGAATTCTGGTGGGATCGAATGGTCGCCCTGCTGGCCGAGGCCGATCCCTCGGCGCCATTTCGAATCTCGGTCGGTGGGTACGAGGTCGAGTGGCAGGGGATCGGTTCGCTGTGCTCTCTCCGCTCACACCTGCACCGCGCTCTCAGCGTCCTCGAGGACGATGTCCGGTTCGAGATCCTGGATCAGCTGGCCGGAGCCTGGAATGTGAGCTCGATCCCTCCGCTTCCGCGGGCCGTTACGTCAGCCGAAGCCGATGAGCTGTTGGCCTCCCCGTGGGTTGAAGCCGGCGCGCACAGCGTCAGCCACCCGCCGCTTGCCGAGATTCAGCCGGAGCGGGCGCGCGAAGAGATCGAGCAGTCGCGGGAGATGTTGAGCGCGCACATCGGTGCGGAGATTGCCGCCTTCTCCTATCCCCATGGCAGCCATGACGGGGTCGTGGGCCGTTTCGCCCGTGATGCAGGGTATGCGTGTGCCTGTACGACGCAACCCGACTCCGTGCGCATCGGTACCGATCCGTTCGCGCTCCCGCGAGTCTGGCCGGGTAACCATGCGGGGCTGCGGTTCCAGCACCTGCGACCGTATACCGGAACGCTCTGGACCCGGAGGAGGCGGTGATCCCGACGCAGGCGGAGGATTCGGCGGCGACGGCGCGGCCGAGGATCGCGATCGTCGTACTCACCTACCGCCAGGTCGAGTCTACGGCACGGGCCCTGGAGAGCCTCCGGGCGTGCGTCGGCGAGCCCTTTCGCGTCCTCGTGTGGGACAACGGATCGGGGGATGGGACGGTCGCGAGGTTGCGAGCCGAGTACCCCGAGATCCATGTCGTTGGCTGCGAAGAGAACCTCGGCGTCGCAGGAGGGCGCAACGCGGCCGGCCGACGGGCGATCGAGCTCTGGGATCCGGAGTACTTGCTCTTCCTGGACAACGACATGACGGTCGATCCCCGCTTCGTCACGGAGCTGGTCCGTCCGCTCGACGAGAATGCGGAGATCGGACAAACCCAGGCGAAGCTGCTCCAGATGGACGACCCGACGCGCATCGACGACGGAGGAGGCGTGAAGATCGTCTGGTGGCGGGGCGAGACGATACCGGTCGGCTTCGGCGAAATGGACCGGGGGCAGTACGATGAAGAGAAGTCCTGCATGGCCTGTTGCGGAGGCGCGATGATGGTGCGGGCGTCGATCTTCACGGCCATCGACGGGTTCGACGAGTCGTTCAACCCGTACGGTCCGGAAGATCTCGACTTCTCGCTCCGCGTTCTCGCCGCAGGACACCGGAACCTCTACGTGCCGACCGCCGTGGCCTATCATGCCGGGACGCACACCTTCGGCGCCGGTTACTCGGAGGCGTACGCGCGGAAGAAGGTGAAGAACTGGTTCCGGCTGCTGCGCCGCCATGCCGGTCCGGGCCAGCGGTTCGGGTTCTATCTCCTCGGCGGACCGTTGAGCGTGCTCACCATGAGCTGGAGAGAAGCCCGGCGAGGGAACTTCGCCGCCGCTGCCGCAGCGGTGCGCGAGGCGTTGGGTATCCTTCGTCCCGACTGATTCCGATGATCCCGCCCGAGCGTCAGGCGAGACGCTCGAACAGGTAGGGCCGCAGCTGACGGATGCGCGCGTCCGCGCGCTGCCGGTCCCGCGGATCGAACCCCCAGTCCGTGCGCCGCAGAAGGAGATCGTCCGGCTCGATCACGCTCTCCTCCTCGACGATCGCGTCCAGGAGGGCTCCCGCCGCCTCGGGGTCCCGGTCCGCCCAGAGACCGAAACCCGTCCAGTCCGGGACCTCGCGGACGGGGAGTGGCGAGTCGTGTTCCGATCGGAGCCCGTGCCTCGCCGCCTCCCCCCCGGCCGACGATTCGGCCGGGCCGTCATCGGAGAAGATCCGGTCGACGGCCGCCGCCGCTGCGAGCGGCGCGGTCGTGTACTTGATGCCGACCAGTGAGTGGAGTCCCTCCGGGCCGTCGAAGTCTTCGGCCGCTCGGCTCAGCGGTCGCATAGCCGCTTTCGTGCTCGACGGCTCGCGCGCCGGTACCGTGCCCGAGAGCACGCGCAGGACGTGATCGGATGTCACGTGGAAATCAGGGACCGCGGCGCGCAGGTCGGCGAGGAAGCTGTCGATATGCTCGGAGGTCGGCTTCGCGTCGCCTTCGGACGTCGCCACGTGATAGGTGCCGGCCAGGGTGCATTCCTCGAGCGGATGCAGGAAATAGGTTCGTCCCCCTCCCGCCGGCTCGACCGCTACGGACACCGCGCTCTCGAGCGGATGATCGAGCAGCAGATTGAAAGCGAGCGAGGGGTGGAACGCTTTGGCGAGGCCGGGATCCTCCCGGGCGGCGAGGGCCGGCGCCCAGGGTCCCGCGCAGTTCAATACGGCGTTCGTCCGAAACTCGAATTCGCTCCACTCGCGCGAGTCGCGCGCCCGAACGGACGTCACCCGACCTCCGTCGATCTCCCAGTCCGTCACTTCCATGTGATTCAATGCCGTCGCTCCCGACGCGGCCGCACGTCGCAGCATCTCGACGAGTACGCGCTGAGGCTGGACGAAGAGCCCGTCGAACCAGAGAGCTCCGCCCTCGAGGCCGGACCGCCGGACGCCGCCGAAGCGCTCGATGACCTCGTCTCTCGACAAAATGCCCCCCGCCGGGAGCATCTCGAGCTCGGCCCGCGAACCCCATGTCCGCCGCAGCAGCTCGTTCAGGCTCAGCGCCGGTCGGAGGATCGCCCGCCGTCGGAGTCCTACGTCGTAGAGCGGCATGAGGCAGGCCAGGGGTTCGACGAGCTCGGGGAACTCCCCGATGAACCACGCTCGGGCTTGAAGGGAACGGCGAACTCGACGGAGGTCGAGCGATTGCAGGTAGCGCAGGCCGCCGTGCAGGATTCGGAGGCTGTTCCAGCTCGTCGCCCCTCCGAAGTCCTCGCGCTCGAGGAGAAGAACCCGGCGACCGGCTCGAGCAGCCGCCAGGGTGGCCGCCGCCCCGTGGATCCCCCCACCGACGACGACCAGGTCGAACGTCTCGTTCTGCGCGACGCGCGGGTCGCGCCGGATGGCTCCATCCATCAGACTTCCCGGCCGATTCGCTTCTGAAGCTGTATGCGTGTCTGAGAAGATATGAACTCGAGAGTGTCCATGGGCCGGCCGAACCGCTCCGCCCACGCCGGTTCCATCCGGTGGATCGCATCCAGCATGTCCGGCCATCGCGCGTCCACGTCCACGGAGGGACCGACAAAGCCGTAGCGGCCCACCGTGCCGACCCGATCCGGGAAGGGGAACGGGTCGCTGCCTGTCGCGACGAGGTGACCTTCCTCCGCAGCGCGGCGCAACCGTCGCGGTGTCGGGATCCAGGCCGGCCGGGCTGCCGTATCGGCCAGTCGAAGGCCCCGGGGAGCAAAGGTCGCATAGGCCTCCGACACGAGGCGTCCACGCCTGCCTGTCCACTTTCCGAACCCCCAGGGGAGCATGACGAGTACCGGCCGATCGATCCAGCCGTCGACGATCTCGAGCAGCGGGAGCCCGTCGGGCAGGTGGGAGGCCGTGCCCACGACCAGGACTTCCAGCCCCTCGGCCGTCGCGCACTGGCGACCGCGAATCAAGGTGAGGCCGGCACCGTCACTGCGCTCGAGCCGCCAGGTGACGGCGTCGACCATGATCAGGGACCAGCGGCCTCCCTGCAGTCGCCGCAGACGACTCGCCGCGTCCTCTCGCGCACTCTCGACCAGCCAGAGTACGTCGACCTCCGACGCCGGTTCATCCCGATGCCAGCGGGAGAAATTGTCGACCGCTGCGTCGAGCGCGGCTTCGATGGGGTAGCAACGGTGCAGGTGGACGTGACCGTCGATCAGCAGCGGGACGCCTCCACGGATTCGATGGTCGCGGGTCGAAGCTGGCGTTCGGCCGGCTCCGGATGGCGGACGATGAAGGATCCGATCGCCAGGTAGTCGATGCTGGCCGCGAGAAACGCGCGAACACAATCCTCGACGCTGCACACGATCGGTTCCTCGTGCATGTTGAAGCTCGTGTTCACGATGCCCGGCAGGCCCGTCAGATCGTGGAAGGCGCGGATGATCGCGTGATATCCCGGGTTCACGTCCGCTCGCACGAGCTGCGGCCGCGCGGTGCCGTCGATATGCACGACGCCGGGCATGCGCCGCTTCATCCACTCCGTGCACTGGAACGTTATGGTCATGAACTGGGCGGCCAGCTCGGCCCCTTCCAGGTTCTCGAAGCAGCGCTCCCGCTCCTCCCACAGGACGGACGGCGCGAACGGCATGAACTCGGTTCGCCGGAGATTGTGGTTCAACCAGTCGTTCACGGCCGGATCGGCCGGCTGGTAGAGAATGGAGCGATTGCCGAGCGCCCTGGGCCCGTACTCCATTCTCCCGTCCGCCCGGGCGACCACGTAACCGCCGGCGAGCAACTCGGCGATGCGCCGGGCGAGGTCGCCGTCGTCCGGCTGCTCGAATTCGAGCCCTCGACCATCGAGGTCGCGCCGGATGTCGTCATCGGCCAAATCCGGGCCCAGGTACACGTCGGCGATCGGAGAGGCGCCGCCGCGCATCGGCGAATCGAGCACGCCGGGGGCACGGGCGGCCAAACCGGCGCCGACGGCGAGCCCTCCGTCGCCCATGCCCGGATGAATGAAGATCCGGTCGACGAGGGGCGATTCGTGTAGCACCTGGTTCACGCGGACGTTGGCGAAGACGCCGCCGGCGAGGGCCACGTCGCGGAGACCGGTTTCACCGGCCCAGTGGTCGAGCCAGCGGCGTATCGACCGCTCGAAGTGAAGCTGGACGCTCGCCGCGAGGTCTTCCCGCCGCCAGTTCTCGGGAAGCCGACGCTCCAGCGTGCGGATGGCGTCGTCGAACACCACGCCTCCGACGTTGCGAAGGCGACCGTTCTCCTCCTGGACGAACTCCTCCAGAAGATCGACATACACCGGATCTCCGTGCGCCGAGAGCCCGGTGATCTTCCCCTCGTGCCTGTGGGCCTTGAAGCCGCAGAGGTGCGTCACGTAGGCGTAGTAGTTGCCGAGGGAGTTGAAGGCCGCCGTGTCGGCGATCTCCTCGAAGCGGCCGTCTCGCACCGCGTAGACGCGCGAGCTCTTTCCATCACCCCCGCCGTCGAGTGTCGCGACGAGCGCGTCGTCGAAGCCGCTCGTGTAGTAGGCCGCGGTGGCGTGACAGAAATGGTGGTCGACGAACTCGATCGGACAGCTGAGGCCGAAGTCGTCGCGCAGAATCCGTCGGATCAGCTTCCGACGACGCCGAAAGCTCGGCCCGAGAACCAGGTAGTACACCTTCTCCAGCACGGGAAAGACGTTGAGAAGCCGCGCCAGACGGCTTCCGGCCGAGCGCTTCAGCCAGCGCCCGAAGCCCTCGGGCCGAAACTCGAACCAGCCCTCGAACGCGCTCGCCTCGCCGGAGTACAGGTCCTCGGTTCCGCCGACGAGCACCTGATCGATCTCATCGACCGTCCATCCAGCCACGTCGAGCGTGGCCGCGATGGATCTTCGCGGGAAGCCCGAGGCGAGCTTCATCCGAAGGAGTCGCTCTTCGTTGATCGCAGCCACCAGGCGGCCGTCTTCGACCGCGGCCGCACCGCTCTCGTACTCCGTCCACACGCCCAGAACTCGCACAGGACCTCTCATTGCAACGGTTGCCGACCGCGGTCCGCGGCTCGGCGAGAATCACGCTCTGCTCGACATCGCCAGTACGTCCGGAGAGCAACGAACTGCCATCGACGGACGGGCACTCACAACGCAAGTATGATACCCGTCTCAGGCGTTCGGCGCCTGCATCGGAAACCGACGTTCAAGAGCCTCAATCGGTGGGGAGGTATCCGTTCTCGAGGTACCACTCGCCCGTGCGGCGCAGCCCCTCGTCGAGGCCGATCCGCGGTTGATAGCCGAGCTCGGTTCTCGCCCGCGTGATGTCGAACGCCCGGTTCTGACGGAACCAGTCGACCCGTCTCGGGAAGATCGGTGGCGCGATGCCGAACGGCTTACAGATGGCTTCGACGACATGACCCGCCGCGACGAGCGGCATCACCGGGAAGTGCGGAATCCGCACGTCCACGTCGAGCGCCTCCCCCACCTTTCGCACGATTTCTTCGATCGAATAGTAGTGTTCGTCCGCGATGAGATAGGGGCGGCCGCCCGAAATCTCACTCTCCTGGGCGAGGAGGAAGGCATCCACCAGGTTGTCGATGTACAGGGGATGATAGAGCGTCTTCCCATCACCGAACATCGGGAACGTGCCCTTCGCCACCTGCTTGAAGATCATGAGAAAACGCTCGGGATCGCCCGGGCCGTAGATGGCCGCGGGCCGGAGCGTGACGGCCGAGAGGCCGTGCTTCTCGCTGAACTCGCGCACGATCGGTTCCGCCTCGTACTTCGACTTCTGGTAGTAGTCGGCGGGTGCGATCGGCGCGTCTTCGCCGGCGGGCGGATCGTCTACGTTTCCGTGTACGCCGCAGGTGCTGCAATTGACGAAGCGCCGGACTCCGTGGCGCACGGCCGCTTCGAGCACGATGCGCGCGCCGTCGACGTTGACGTCGTCGTAGTGCGACTCGGGTACGTCGAGCTCGCGAAAGGCGGCGGCCACGTGATGGACGACGTCGACGCCGCGCATACATTCCTCCACGATCTCGGGGTCGGTGATCGAACCCGTGACGAGGGTCGCCCCCGCCTCCTTCAGCTCGTCGTCGCGCAGCCCGGACTGGTAGTCCAGCGAGACGACCTCGTGTCCTTCCGCGAGCAGCCGTGCGACGAGCGCCGCGCCGGTGAAGCCCGTGCCTCCGGTGACCAGGATTCGCATGTTCTCCAGCTATGGTTCGAGGACTCCGCCGGGGGCGGATGCAATTGCGGTTCGATGATCGACTCCCGGGCGTGACGACTGCAGGAAGCGCGCCCGGCTCACGGACGCACGGACTCCGCGGCATGCCGGAACGTGTCCGGGAGTCCAGCCTCTCAAAGATGCGGTCCGTTGCGATCGTGCAACAGGTTTCGGATGTTCCTGTTGTCCTCGTCCCACCCCGCCCGGATGTCGGATGCCGGAAAACACAGGATCGCCCCGTTCGGAGCGACCAGACGGTCCCGGACGGCGGGGTGGAAGCCGGCACGCGCGTTGCACCAGCGAGAAAGCATGAAGCCGAACCAGGTCGAACTGTCCATCGTCGTTCCCGTGTACAACGAGGTGCAGAACGTGACGCCGCTGGTGGACGCCGTTCGGCGGGCCATGGAGAGCAATGACGCGCTGAACGAGCCGGACGCCTGGGAGCTCCTGCTCGTGGACGACGGAAGCACCGACGGCACGCATGAGCTGGGAAGCGAGCTGGCGCGGGACGACTCCCACGTCAGCCTGATCCCCCTGGCCCGAAACTTCGGGCAGACGGCGGCGATGCAAGCCGGGTTCGACGCCGCGCGCGGTCGTGTGATCGTGAGCATGGACGGCGACCTGCAGAACGATCCGGCGGACATCCCGAAGCTGCTCCGCAAGCTGGACGAGGGCTACGACCTGGTGACCGGCTATCGCGTCGATCGCCAGGACACGTTGATCACCCGGAAGGTTCCATCCTGGATCGCGAACCGGATCATCGCCTGGCTGACGGGGGTCTCGATTCGCGACAACGGCTGTTCGCTCAAGGCGTATCGGCGCGAACTCTTCGATCGTGTCGTGCTCTACTCCGACATGCACAGGTTCATCCCGGCGATGGCGGTGGCGATGGCCGGTGCGCGAGTGGCGGAGATCCCGGTGCGGCACCACGCTCGTCAGGCCGGACGGAGCAAGTACGGCCTGTCGAGAATCTGGAAGGTTCTATCGGATCTTCTGGCCATCAAGATGATTAGCTCGTTTCGCCATCGGCCGCTGGTCATGTTCGGTCTCGGGGCACTGGTCTCGGCCGCAGTGGCACTCGTCTTCGCGGTACTCACGCTGGTTTCGGTGCCCGGGGGCCTGCGCGCCGGAATGGCGTACACCTTCGTCTTTCCCAGCGTGGTGCTCGTATGGGTCACGCTGGCCGTGTACCTGCTGCTCCTCGGATTGATCGCGGAGGTCGCGATTCGAGGGGATCGCTTGTCGGCGGCGGTGCCGCTGCCGACGGTGAAGGAATGGACATGAGCGGCGAGCGGGTGACCCCGCAGCAAGCGGCCGACGCCGGTGTGCGTGTGGCCGAGCTGGTGCTGCCCGGGGCGCCGGACGTTGCGGAGGAGCCGGAGGTCAGCGTGATCGTCCCGGTCACGGAGCGGCCGGAGCCGCTGGACGAAATTTACGAGCAGTACTCCCGCGCCATCGCCGCGTCCGGTCGAAGCTACGAATTCCTCTTCGTCGTGGAGCCCTACCGACACTCGACACTCGAGGCGCTCCGCCCCCTGGCGGAAGCCGGCGAGCCGATTCGCGTGATCGAATCGGGCCATGCGGTGGGTGAATCGACGCTGCTCAAGCTCGGGGCGAGTCGTGTGAACGGTCGCGTACTCGTCGTTCTGCCCGCCTATCATCGGGTCGTGCCTGCGGCGATCCCCGCGCTGGTGCGGCGAGTGGAGCAAGGCGCCGATCTGGCGAATGCGCGCCGTTGGCCCCGACGGGACTCGTGGCTGAACAGGCTGCAGACCCGCGTGCTCCACGGCCTCGTCTCCCGCCTTGCGCGAGACCGCCTTCGTGATGTTGGTTCCGGCGTGCGCGCCGTGCGCCCGGAAGTGCTGCGGGACATGCCGCTGTACGGCGACTTCTTCCGCTTCCTTCCCGTACTGGCGCTCCGGGACGGCTACTCGGTCGTGGAAGTCGATGCGGAGCAGCATCCGAAGGACGCCACCCTGCGCATCTATTCACCCGGCACCTACCTGCGCCGCGTGATCGACGTTCTCGGGCTCTTCTTCCTGTCGCGCTTCACCTACAAGCCGCTTCGCTTCTTCGGGCTCATCGGGAGTCTGCTCAGCGGGGTGGGCGGCGTGATCTTGATCGTGATGTTCATCCAACGGTTGGGCGGGCAGGGCCTCGCGAATCGTCCGCTCCTCCTGCTGGCCGTACTGCTCTTCACCCTGGGTGTGCAGGCGGTGGCGCTCGGACTGATCGGCGAGATCATCGTCCACTTCAACGCGCCCAG
>CAZOEX010000037.1:0-13739 GCA_964578925.1 uncultured Gemmatimonadota bacterium
CCTGCTGCATCTTCTGCGGATCGTCCTTGTACTTCTCCCGGATCTCCTTCACGACCGGCTGCAACCGCATCTGGCCGATCTGCGCCCGCATCGACTTCTGGTAGAGCGGGAAGAGGACGACTCGCATCAGCACGCCGAACAAGATCAGCACCCAACCGTAGGCGAGATCGAAACGGGTGTGCATCCAGACGAGAATCGGCATGACGATCGCAACCAGGGGCCGGATGACGGGCTGCAGCCACTGGTAGCCGTACGTGTTCACATCCTGCAGATCCTGGCCGATGGCGTCGAGCCGACCATAGTCCTGCGGGCCGAGGTAGACCCCGAAGCCGAATCCCGGGCTTCCCGCCGGAACGGGCAGGGACGTGGAGACGCGCGCTGCTTGCTGCTCCTGCGGGCCGGGGCCGAGGCCACGGATCGTCGCGCCTCCGAACATCGGCCCGTCGTTCTGCGCGATCGTCGCCACGAGGAAGTACTTGCTCTTGACCGCCACCCAGTGGAACGGACCGCCCGCGGCGGGCCGCACCTCCCCCTCCTCGAGATCGTTGAACTGCACGTTCTCGACCCCGCTCTCTTCGCCATTGGTCACCATGGCATACTGGCCGCGATCCTCCTCGAAGTTCTTCTCGTTCGATCGGAGGCCCGGGCCGAGGTCGGTCAGCAACCCGTATCCCCGTCCCTGGAGGCCCTCGACACGGCCGGTCGTCTCCACGAGGTAGCCGTCGTGCCGGAAGTGGTAGGTGACGACGAAGCGGGCGTCACTCTCCCCCGGAAATTCGTACGTGAAGGTGAGGGAGTCGCGCGGGGATTCCGCCGAAAGTTCGAGCGAACCGGCTGAGGCCTCGAAGATCCTGTTGGCGATGCTGACGGTGTCCCGGCCGACGGCGATACCATATCCGAAGAAGCGGTCGTCCGGCGGCACGAGCTGCACCGCGTCGCCTTCTCGGTCCTCCTCCGCATACGACTCGAATTCTAGCAACCGGGTCCCGATCAGCGCCGCGCCACGGGTGGTGAACTCGTACTCGGCCACCGCCGTGCGGACCCGAACCGTGTCTCCCGGCGGTGCCGCCTCACCGGTGATGCGCGCCATGGCGTCCTCGGCAGCCGTGTCCGGCTCGGCCGCCTCCTGGCGCGGTCGCTCGCCCGTCCGTCCGGTGTCCCCGGCCGCATCGACGTCACCGGCGAAGGGCGCCCCCGGCTCGAGGGCCGTGTCGGAGACCGCACTCGGACTGTCCGCCTCGACGGCGCTGTCGGCGGCCGGCCGTTCTACGGGCGCCGGCACCGGGGGGAAGAGGATGTTCACGAGCAGGATCAGGCCGATCGAGAGCACGACGGCCAGCAGAACGCGTCTTTCCATTCGGTCAGTTATCTATCGTCTCTGGTGGCTGTCGTCTCGTATCGCTCCGCCTCCGGCCGACTCTCCGTTCCCGTCGGGCACCGGATCCCAACCCTGCCCCCCGAACGGATGGCAGCGGGCCAACCTCTTGAGCGCGAGCCAGCTGCCCCGGGCCGCACCGAACCGCTCGACGGCGATGCGGGCGTACTCCGAACAGGTGGGCTCGAAGCGACACGACGGTGGCAGTACCGGTGAGATGCCGGCCTTGTAGAAACGGAGCAACGCCAGAAGCGCCTCGCGGGGAGCGTTCTTCAGCACGTGGACGGCTCCAGGTAGTCCCGCAGCATCCCGCGAAGATCCTCGAAGTCGCAGTCGTACGCCGAAGGGCGCGCTCGCACGAGAAGATCCTGTGGCTGCTCGGCGACGCGCTGTCCGGGCAGCCATCCGATGCGGAGCAACTCGCGCAGCCGCCTCTGCAGCCGATTCCGCTCCACGATCGAATGGCCGTAGCGCGGGACCACGACACCCATTCTCGGTCCGCCGGCCTCCGCGGCCGGACGGACGAAGACGTCCAGGGCCCCGCAGCGACGCTTCTCTCCCGTAC
Organism: uncultured Gemmatimonadota bacterium; assembly: GCA_964578925.1. Lineage (GTDB taxonomy): Bacteria > Gemmatimonadota > Gemmatimonadetes > Palauibacterales > Palauibacteraceae > JARFPW01. Next base: position 1,941 of record CAZOEX010000037.1, read on the forward strand.
GGAAGATCGCGCGGATCTCGCTCGACCGCCTCAGCCGGGCGGACTTCGGAAGGGTGCGCCGGCGGGTCAAGGCGTGAAACGCCGCCCCCGCTCAGCCGCGGTGCTTGCGGCGGACCTCGTCGCTCACCGTGAGCGAGTGGCGTCCCTTTCTGCGGCGCCGGGCCAGCGTCTTCCGACCGGCCTTCGTCTTCATCCGGGCCCGGAAGCCATGGTCTTTCAACCGCTTCCGACGGCTCGGTTTTCTGTATGTGGGCTGCATGTCACTGTCTCCGTTCGCTGCTGACTGCCACCGCTCGGGAAAAGCCTCTAAGGTTAGATTGCCCACCCGGATCTGTCAAACTTGCTCGGACCACGTTGACTATGTGGAAAACTTCCTCTAAGATCCGTGCCCCGCGCGCCGGCTCGAGCTCGAACCAGGACCCCTTTACCGCATGGAACTCACCGCCTCGGAAGCCTGGACTTCCATCACCGCCGCGGCGCGGGAGGTCCTTCCGGAGCAGACGATTCGCACGTGGCTCGCGTCGACCGAGGCCGTGGCGCTCGACGAGGACTCGCTCGTAGTCGCCGCACCCACCCGCTTCGCGGTCGAGTGGATCGAGGACAAGTACGGCGGTCTCCTTCGCCAGCTCGTCGAGCGCGAGTTCGGCGAGAACTTCTCGCTCAAGTTCGAGCATCGGGGCCAGGACGACGCTGCCCCGCTGCAGTTCCCGGATCTCGCCGGAGTCGCGACGACGGACGACGGTGGCGGAACGGCCGCAGCCGCCGACCGGGCACGGGGAGATGCTCCTCGCGCCGCCACGCCCGCGCAGTCGGCCTCTCCGACGCTGTCGCACGAGGAAGCGGCGCGGCGGGCCGGTCTGAACACGCGCTATTCCTTCGACCGCTTCGTCGTCGGGAACAACAGCCAGCTCGCAGCCGCCGCCTGCCGGGGAGCCGCGGACAGCCCGGCCAAGCTCTACAATCCGCTCTTCATCTACGGCGACACCGGGCTCGGCAAGACGCACCTGATGCACGCCGTCGGCAACGAAATCCTGCGCCGGGACTCCCGCACCCAGGTTGCGTACGTGCCGTCCGAGCAGTTCACCAACGAGATGATCTCGGCCATCCAGGGCGGCCGCACGGCGGAGTTCCGCCAACGATACCGGCAGATCGACGTCCTTCTCGTGGACGACGTCCATTTCCTGGGCAACAAGGAGGGGACCCAGGAGGAGTTCTTCCACACCTTCAATTCGCTCTACGACGCCCATCGCCAGATCGTCGTGACGAGCGACCGCCCTCCCCAGGAGATCCCCGGGCTCCAGGAGCGTCTCGTCTCTCGCTTCGAGTGGGGGCTCGTCACCGACATCAAGCCGCCGGACTTCGAGACCCGCGTCGCGATCCTGCAGAAGAAGGCCGCCGAAGACGGCCTCACGATCGAGGAAGAGGTCATCGAGTTCATCGCCCGGAACCGGAAGACGTCGGTTCGCCAGCTCGAGGGCGCCGTGATCAAGCTGCTCGCGTACAGCTCGCTCACCCGCCGGGAGATGAACCTGGAGCTGGCGCGGGAAGCGCTCGGTCCACGCGAGGATGAAGAGGAGGACCGCGGCCCCACGCCGGAGGAGATTCGCGAGCGTACCGCTGAGGAATGGGGGGTCACGGTCGAGAACCTCATCTCGAAGCGCCGAACGAAGAACTTCACGGTTCCGCGGCAGATCGCGATGTACATCATCAAGACGCTCCTGGACCTGCCCTATACGCAGATCGGCGGGATGTTCGGCGGCCGGGATCACTCCACGGTCATCCATTCCGTGAACAAGGTGGAGGCGGACATGGCGAACGATCCCGAATTTCGCCGTCGCGTACACAAGTTGAAGGACGAGTTCACGCGCCGATGAGGGATCGTGGAGATACGTGGGGAAAGCGCCTGCGGATGTCGTTGAAATGTGCCCGCTGCGCCCCTGACGGTGGAACGGGGTGGAATCGAGCGGTAGTTTCCACCGGTGCTGCACAGTCGTCCGGGCGCGCTGCGAGCCCGGATGTACGGGGAGGCGTGGCCCCCGTTCGTGGATTTTCCACGTTTCAACCACGCCTACTACGGCTACTGTTTAGATACTTAACTGAACCCAATAACGGATTCTCGGCGGGAAAACCGCCCGATCCGGAGTCGAATCGGGAGATCATCGGATGAAGCTTTCCGTCACGCGGGACAATCTGCACGCGGGACTCGGCGCCGTGTCGGCGACGATACCGACCAAGACCACGCTGCCGGTCCTTTCCAACATCCTCGTCGAAGCGGAAGACGGGAAGCTGACCCTCAGCGGCACGGACCTCGACATCTCCGTGAGCGTCTCGATCGAGGCGGATATCTCCGAGCCGGGTTCGGTCACGGTTCCGGCCCGCAAGTTCGCCGAGATCGTCCGCGAGTTGGCGGCGGCTCCGGTGCACGTCGAAACGGACGGCGTCGAGATCCGGATCGAGAGCGGCAAGAGTCGCTTCAAACTGTTCGGTCTGGCACCGGACGAGTTCCCGGGTGCCCCGGAGATCGATTTCACCGACAGCTGGAAGATGGACGCGGGTCTCGTGCAGGAACTGATATCCCGCACATCGTTCGCCGTATCGACGGAAGAGAGCCGGCCCATCTTGAACGGGGTCCTCTGGCAGCTCAAGCCGGACAGCGCCGTGATGGTGGCGACGAACGGCCACCGCCTGGCCAAGATGACGATCGAGCTCAGCGGTACCGGGACGCCACCGGAAACCGATCTCATCGTGCCCCCGAAGGCGTTGCAACAGGTCCAGCGGTTGTTCGACGACGAGGGCGAGATCGAGCTGGCCCACTCGCGAAACCACCTGGCGTTCCGCTCACCGAGCCGGCTGGTCTACACCCGCCTCATCGAGGGGCCGTATCCCAACTATGAGCAGGTGATTCCGACCGACAACGATCGGATCGCCACGGCCAACCGCGACAACCTGGCCGCCGCGATTCGCCGCATGGCGGTCGTCGCCAGCGACCAGACGCACCGGGTGCGCATGAGCTTCGAAGACGGTTCGCTCTCCTTCCGCGTCCAGACACCCGACCTGGGCGAGGCCGAGGAAGAGATGACGGTGGACTACCAGGGCGAACCGCTCGAGATCGGCTTCAACGCCAACTACTTGCTCGAGGTGCTGAAGTACATGCCGGACGAGGACGTGATCATGCAGTTCAAGGCGCCGGAGCGGGCCGCGACCTTCCTGCCGGCCTCCGGGGCGCCGGACTACCTCTGCCTCGTCATGCCGTTGCGTCTTCTAGACTGATGCAGGAAGAGGCCGGCGCGAGCGGTCCGGCGTCGGACGCGAGCCGGGAGGTCGGACGCACTCCCTGGGAGCGCGCCGACGCCAACTTCCCGGCGGACATGTTCCGGAGCTGGCTCCAGTGCATGACGGAGCCCCACGCCTTCTTCCGGTCTCTCGACGTGACTGTACCCTTCAGCCGGCCGCTGCTCTTTTTCCTCGTCTTCTGGATTCTCGGGAGCGGACTCGGCACGCTGTCGGCCGATGCCACCCTTGGAGACTGGTACGCGGCCCGCGGGATCGATGCACCAGGGGCGACGTGGAATCTGTTCTTCTTCTTTCTGTCTCCCTTCATCGGCGCGATCTCCCTCGCGATCTACGTCGGCCTAACCCACCTCGGAGTGCGCATCTTCGTGAAGGACCCCGGATCGATCGGGGTGACGGCGCGTGGGCTCTGCTACGTGGCGGCACCGCAGCTCCTGGCGGTGATCCCGTTCCTGGGGTGGCTCGTGGCCTTCTTCTGGAGCCTCTTCCTCGCCGTCGTGAGCGTGCAGCGACTCCACGGTACGAACACGGGATCGGCTGTCGCCGCAGTCATCGTTCCGCCGCTCGCGTTGTGGATGGGCCTCGGCATGCTCGGCTTCCTCCTCGCGCTCTTCGTGACGTTCGCGTTGGCCGCCCCGGTATGACGAAGGATGCTGCGAGCGAAGGAAGCGAGGATCTGGCGGCACAGCGCGCCGTGACCGAGCGCATCGAGCGCGAGGAATTCGAGCGCGGCCACATCGATGAAGGCGAGTCGCCGAGCCGACCCCGACCCGCCGCGACGATCGTGCTGGGCCGCGAGACGGACGCTCCGGGGTTCGAGGTACTGCTGCTGAAGCGACCGGCGGCGGCCCGCTTCGCGGCGGGCGCCTACGTTTTCCCGGGCGGAAAGATCGATACCGGCGATGCCGACGAGGCCTTCGAGGCGCGCATGCCGAAGACCGGTCGAGATGCCGAACCCGCGGCGGTGTTGGCCGCGCTCCGCGAGCTCTTCGAGGAGACCGGCCTGCTGCTCGCGGACCGACGACCGGAGCCCGAGGTCGAGGCGCGGGTGCGAGCCGAGCTCCTCGCCGAGGAGCGCAGCTTCGGCGAGGTGGCGCGCGAGAACGACCTGAGCTTCACGTCCACCCGGGTCTGCTACTTCGCCCGGTGGATCACTCCGACACGATTCGCACGGCGTTACGACACCCGGTTCTTCCTGGCCCGCCTGCCGACCGACCGATCGGAGTTCGTGCCGGCGTTGACCGACGAGATCGCGGGCCATACCTGGGTGACGCCGGCCGAGGCGGTAGGGCTCTTCCGGACCGGTCGCCTGCCGATGCTCTTTCCCACGCGGGTCACGCTCCAGGCGCTGTCGGAGTTCGAGGCGATCGACGCGGTTTTCGAGCGCTACGCTACGCGGCGGGTCGAGCCGGTCACGCCACGGCTGCTGATCCGTGGCGATTCGGTTCGGCCGGTCCTTCCCGGTGATCCCGAGTACGACGAGGCCGATGTCTGAGAGCCCGGGGAGCGGGGCGGGCCGAGAGCTCGCCCCGGACCTGGTCGTCGTGCGGTCGAACAATCCCGGACCCATGACGCTCGACGGCACGCGGAGCTATCTGCTCGGAAAGGCCCGGGTCGCGATCGTCGATCCGGGCCCCGACGATCCGGCCGGCCTCGCGGTGCTCGAAGAGGCGGTGGCCCGACGGGAAGTGGCGGCTCTCCTGCTCACGCATGCTCACGCGGACCATGCGGGAAGCGCCGCGCGGGTTGCTGAACGCTTCGGTGTTCCGGTCTCGGGGTCTCCCGCCACGCTGAAGCGCCTGGGCCTGCCCGGCCGCGACCTGCCCGACGGAGCGACCGTGGAGATCGAGCCCGGACGCGACCTTCACGTTCTCCACGCGCCCGGTCATTCGGCGGATCACGTCTGCTTTCTCTCCGAACCGGGCCGGCGCCTGTTCACGGGGGACCTGGTCCTGGGAGAAGGGTCGAGCGCGATTCTGTACCCGGACGGTCGTGTGGCCGACTGTCTGGCCAGCCTCTCCAGGCTGATCGCGCTTCGCCCGCGAGTCCTCCTCCCGGGCCACGGCGATCCCGTCGGCCCCCCGGCCTCGGAGGCCGAGCGCAAGCTTGTGGAGTACCGGCGCCACAGGCTCGACCGGGAGCGCCAGGTCGAAGAAGCGGTCCGGAACGGGGTCCGGACCGTGCCGGAGATCCGTCGGGCCGTATACGGGACGCTGCCGGAAGGCCTCGAATGGGCCGCGGATGCCTCCGTCGCGGCCCACCTCGCGGCGCTGGCCGCTCGGGGCGTGAGCGTCCCCGCCTACCAGGACTACGGCGCCGCGGAAGCGTGATGGAATGATCGCGCCGAAGCCGGCCGGCCCGGTGACCCTCGGAGTCGTATTCGGAACCGTGTTCCTCGATCTCGTCGGCTTCGGGATCGTCCTGCCGCTGATCCCTTTCTTCGCCGACAGCATGGGCGCCACCCCCCTCATGGTGGGGGTGATCGTCGCCTCCTACTCGCTCATGCAACTCGTGCTGTCGCCGGTGTGGGGCAGCCTGTCCGATCGCTTCGGCCGCAGGCCGCTCCTCATCCTCGGCCTCTTCGGCTCGGCGGCTTCCTACCTGGTCTTCGGTCTGGCGGAGACGGTCGCTGTTCTCCTTCTGTCACGCGTCGTGGGCGGATCGATGGGTGCGACCGTGCCGGTGGCCCAGGCGATCATCGCGGACTCGACGACACCCGACCAGCGGGCGCGCGGCATGGGGATGATCGGTGCCGCGTTCGGCCTGGGCTTCATCTTCGGGCCGGCGATCGGAGGGTTTCTCAGTCAGTGGGGCTACGCCGTCCCCGGTTTCGTCGCGGCGGGCCTGACCGGCGCCAACGCGATCGTCGCGCTCTTTCTCATGCCGGAGTCCCTTCCGCCCGAGCATCGAACCCGCGGGCAACGGGGCTGGGTGGCGCTGCGCCAGCGCATCCGGGCCCTCCGCGCGGTGCTCGCACGGACCGAGCTCAGCCGTCCGATCCTGGTTCTCTTCGTGATGACGTGGGGCTTCGCAGGTATCACGACCACGCTTCCCCTGTATCTGGACGACCCCCTGGAGATGACCGCGGCCGCCGCCGGCGGCCTCTTCGCCTACCTGGGCCTCGTCGCGGCCGTCGTCCAGGGGCGATTCATCGGCCCGCTGGTGGAGCGCCACGGCGAGAAGATGGTCGCGGTCGGGGGCGGCTTCACCCTGGCGGCGGGGATGCTGCTGATCGGTGCGGTGCCTTCCTTCGCGGCGCTCATCGTGGCCCTGGCGCTGGTGGGTGGCGGTTGGGGCTGCGTCGTGCCGTCGATGCACAGCATGATCTCGCTCCGGGCGACCGATCGGGAACAGGGCGAAGTACTCGGCGTGAACCAGTCGTCGGCGAGCGCGGCGCGGGTCGTGGGACCGGTCGCGGCGGGCTGGGGCTTCGGGGCTCTCGGCCCGCAGCTCGGTTTCGTGGCAGGGGCGGGGCTGGTCGCCCTGGGTGCGCTGATCGCGTGGGCGATGAAGGAGGCGCCGGCCGGCACCGATTGAGGCCCGCCAGTTCGGGCCGCACAACTAGTCGCTGCCGCCCAGTCCCTCGAGGATCCGGCGGTTGGCCGCCGGGAACGCGTAGTCGTTCAGCCCGGACCGGGAGACCCAGGCTCTCGGCGGCGCGCCGGGTCCTTCGAAGAGTTCGCCGCCCTTCACGTCGGCGTGAAAGGCGTGGAGGGTGATGCGGAAGTGGCTGTAGGCGTGGTCGACACGATCCGCCAGTTCGCGCACGCGGATCGTCAGTCCGGTCTCCTCTTTCGTCTCTCGCACCGCCGCTCCAGCCGGCGACTCGTCGTCCTCGACTTTCCCACCCGGAAACTCCCAGAGCCCGCCCAGGAGCCCCTCGGGTGGGCGACGCTGAATCAAGAGCCGACCGTCGCCGTCCCACACGAGCGCCACCGCGATGTCGTGGTGCGGAAGCTCGCCGCGGGAGCGTGGCGGCGGCCGCTCCTCCACCGTACCATGCGCCAGCGCCAGGCACTGATCGGCCACGGGGCAGACGGGGCACTCCGGCGACTTCGGCGTGCAGATCTCGCCGCCCAGGTCCATGATCGCCTGGTTGAGTTCGCCGGCGCGGGAGGTGCTCGGCTCGACCGCCGGCGCGGCCTCGCCCTTCGTGACGGAGGCCTCCCGAACCTCGGCGGCCGCGTCCCCGTTCCCGACGTCCGCGGCCGCGATGAGCTCGCGGGCACGCCGCTCCAGTGTGGCGGCCGTCGGTCGCTCGATGTCGAACAGCCGGGAAAGCACGCGGCGCGCGTTCCCGTCGACCGCCGGTTCGGGCCGGCCGAAGGCGATGCTCGCGACGGCTCCCGCCGTATACGGCCCGATGCCGGGAAGGTCACGGAGCGCCTCCGCCGTGGTCGGGAGCGACGGATCGTCTCCGCCCGCCTCGTCCACGATCTTGCGGGCCGCTTTCCGGAGGTTTCGGGCCCGTGCGTAGTAGCCGAGTCCCTCCCAGGCACGCATGAGCTCGTCGAGGTCGGACGCGGCCAGGGACTCGATCGTGGGATACGTGCCGAAGAACGCGGGAAGACGTTCCCGGACGGTCTGGATGCGGGTTTGCTGCGCCATGACCTCGCAGACCCAGATCCGGTAGGGTTCAGACTCCCTCCGCCAGGGGACGTCTCGCTCCCGAGAGCCGAACCAGGCGAGGAGCCCGGAAGCGATTCCGGTGGCGCGTCCGCCCGTCATTCGTCGTCGATGCCCGGAAATTCCCCGTCGAACACCGGCTCGGCGGGTCCATCGAGCCGGACCCGGATCGGCGTGCCGTCGAACACCGGCTCACCCACCAGCTCGATGCAGAGCGTCTCGCCGCCCCGTACATCGAGATCGACCTTCCTCGCCGCCTCGCCGATCGCCCGGGTGGCGATGACGGCGGCCATCGAGCCGCTGCCGCAGGCGAGCGTCTCGCCCTCGACTCCCCGCTCGAAGGTGCGGATGCGGCCCGAGCCGGCCTCGCGCAGCGCGATCAGGTTGACGTTCGCGCCCTCCGGGCCGAGGCGGGGATCGGAGCGAATGGGAGCGCAGATGGGCTCGATGGCCCCCCCGGGCATCGACTCCAGCGGCACGACGAAATGAGGAACCCCGAAGTCGATCAACCAGCCGTCGATTTCCGTCCCGGCGATGTCCACGGGGATAGGTCCTCGCCGCCCCGCCGGCATCCGGTACTCGAGGGATACCCGATCGGCCGCCACGTCCACCCGGGCCTCGATGGGTCCCGCGTCGGTCAGGACGTCGAACGGCCCTCCCGCCACCAGTCCCCGCTGAACGGCGAAACGCGCGGCGCAGCGGGTGCCGTTCCCGCAGGTCGAGAACTCCGAGCCGTCCGGGTTGAAGAAGCGCACGCGCACGCCCTCGTCCCGGGGATAGACCAGGATGAGGCCGTCTACGCCAACGCCGGTACGGCGCGAGCAGAGGCGCCGCGCCTGCTCGGCGCCGCGAGCGTCGAGCTCGGGCCCCGGAACCGCGGCGACGAAATCGTTACCCGCGCCGGTAAGTTTCGAGAATCTGACCATGGAGCGAATCTATACACCACGGCGATCCGTGAAATCCCCGGCCCGCCGCCGCCCTGGCGCCCGTACTCGCGCCCGCCGCCGCCGGCCGCCACATTGCCGGTCATGAGCGACGGCCACCGCCCGCCGGCCTCCCGGCCCGAAGAGTCGGCCCGCCTTCCGGCGCCCAGCGAGGGCGAGCGTGAGGCGGCCGTCGAGCGATTACGGGCGCACTACGTCCGCGACGACATCGACGTCGAGGAGTACGAACGGCTGCTCGACGTCGCGTGGGCGGCCGAATCGCGCACCGATCTGGAGGAAGTCTTCAGCCGTCTGCCGGCGCTCCCCGAATCCGAACGGCCGCCGGCCCGGAACGAAGCAGAGGATCGCCGCGCACCCGCCCTCGCGTCTCCCGGCGAGCAGAAGGAGCGCGGATGGCAGGTGGCGATCATGAGCGGATCGGACCGCAAGGGCTCCTGGGTCCCGCCGAAGAAGCTCGTCAGCTTCGCGCTGATGGGGGGCTGCGGAATCGACTTCCGGGAGGCAAGGCTCGGCCCGGGTGTGACCGAGGTGACGATCCTCGCCGTGATGGGGGGCGTCGAAGTGATCGTACCCCCGGGCGTCACGGTCGAGGCCAACGGGCTCGGCATCATGGGAGGCTTCGACGGATACAGCCAGACGGTGAACCGCCGCGACTCCTCGGCTCCGATCCTGCGCATCCGCGGCCTGGCCGTCATGGGGGGCATCGAAGTGAGGATGATGCTCCCCGGCGAGACGTCGCGAGACGCCCGCCGGAGGCGCAAGGAAGAACGCCGGGAACGGCAGGAGCAACGGCGCCTCGAGCGGCGTGACGACTAGCCGATTTCATTGCTTGACGGCCCGCGCCGCGGCTCGGTATGATCTTCGCCCCGGCGGCTGCGGCCGCACCCTATCGACGCTTCTGGAGGTCCGGGATGTCCGAGGTTCCTGATTCGCTTCACTACACGGAAGAGCACGAGTACCTGCGCGAAACGGAGACCGACGGGGAGTACTACGTCGGCATCACCGACTACGCGCAGAGTGAGCTCGGCGACGTGGTTTTCGTGGAGCTGCCGGCCGTGGGCGATTCGTTTTCGAGGATGGACGTGTTCGGGACGATCGAGGCGGTCAAGGCCGTCTCCGATCTCTACGCTCCGATCAGCGGCGAGATCGTCGAGATCAACGAACACCTGGATGACGACCCGGCCCTGGTGAATAGCGACCCGTACGGAGAGGGCTGGATGATCAGGGTTCGCGCGGCCGATCCGTCGGAGCTGGACAGCCTGATGTCTTCGTCCGACTACCAGGAACACATCGACTAACCCGACAGGCGGTCCCACATGTCGTTCGTCCCGCACAGCGACGCCGACCGTCGCGAGATGCTCGCGAAGGTCGGTGCCGCGGACGTAGAGGATCTGTACTCCGATATTCCTTCCGGCCTGCTACTCGGGCGCGAACTCGACGTACCGACGGCCATGTCGGAGTGGGAGGCGGTGCGCGAGGTGGCCGAGCTCGCCGACCGAAACGCGGAGCTCGTCAGCTTCGCCGGGGGCGGAATGTACGACCACTACGTACCGGCGGCGGTCGACCACATCATTCGCCGCAGCGAGTTCTATACCGCGTACACCCCCTATCAGCCCGAAGTCGCCCAGGGCACCCTCCAGGTCATCTACGAGTTCCAGACGATGATCTGCGAGTTGACCGGCATGGAGGTAGCGAACGCCTCGATGTACGACGGTCCGACGGCCACGGCCGAGGCGGCCGTGATGGCCCGGTCCGTACGGCGTCGCGACCGGGTGCTCGCCGCGCGCTCGCTCCACCCGCACAGCCGCAAGGTCACGAACACCTACCTCGAGGGACTCGGCAACGAGCTGGAGCTGATCGACTACGGGCCGGACGGCCTCCTCGATCTCGACGCGCTGAAGGGAGCGCTCGCGGCGTCCGACGACGACGTCGCCGCCGTGCTCGTCCAGTATCCGAACTTCTTCGGCGGCATCGAGGAGCTCGGTCCGATCGCCGATGCCGTCCACGAGGCGGGCGCGCTCCTGGTGGTGCAGGCCGATCCGGTGATGCTGACCGTCCTGAGATCGCCCGGTTCTCTGGGCGCCGACATCGTGACCGCCGAGGGTCAGCCGCTCGGCAACTCGCCGAGCTTCGGAGGCCCGGTGGTCGGCCTGTTCGCCGCCAGTGAGAAGCTCGTCCGCAAGATGCCGGGGCGGATCGTCGGCGCGACGGTCGACGTGGAGGGACGTCGTGGCTACGTGCTCACGCTGCAGACCCGGGAGCAGCAGATCCGCCGCGAGCGAGCGACGAGCAACATCTGCACGAACCAGGGACTGATGGCACTTGCCGCGACCGTCTACATGTCCCTCCTCGGCCGGGCCGGCCTGCGCCAGGTGGCGGAGACGTCGATCCAGAACGCCCACTACGCCCGCCGCGAGCTCCTGAGGGCGGGGGTCGAGCTCCTCTTCCCCGACGCGCCCGTCGCCCGCGAGTTCGTCGTGAAGACGCGAGAGGACTCCCGGCGGGTGATCGAGAAGGGCGCGGCGGACGGCCTGCTCGCGGGCGTCAGCCTCCGCCGCTTCCGCAGCCTCGACGTCGACGACGGTCTCCTGGTCGCATTCACCGAGAAGCGCAACCGGTCGGAGATCGATCGGCTCGTGGAGCTGCTCGGCAGATGAGCGTTCCGATCGTCCACGGAGCTTCCGAAGCGAATCGCGAATCGACGGAAGGTACGCGATGCATCGACTGACATGGCACGGCCACGCGACGTTCGAGCTCGTCCTGGACGACGGGACGCGCATCCTGGTCGACCCGTTCCTCGAAGACAATCCGAAGGCGACGGTGGGGGTCGAGTACTTTCACGATCGCCTCGACTACCTGTTGCTGACGCACGGCCACTTCGATCACGTGGCGGACGCCTGGGGGATTCTCGAGGCGACGGGCGCGACCCTGATCAGCA
>CAZOEX010000038.1:0-13714 GCA_964578925.1 uncultured Gemmatimonadota bacterium
CGGGGCTGCACCCGCACTCCGAGGTTGGCGAAGGTCGTGTAGGCCTCGGCCATCTCGATCGGACGCACCGAGGCGGCGCCGATGGCCGTGGAGGGGACGCGCGGAACAGTCGTCTCGATCCCCATCCGATGGGCGTACTGGGCGACCGTCTCGATGCCGACGTCCTGGCCGACTTTCACCGCCACGATGTTGACCGAGGCCGCGAGCGCGTCGCGGATCGTGATCGGCCCACGAAAGCGCCCCGTGAAGTTGCGGGGCGACCAGATCGTGCTGTCCGGCTGCGGAAACTCGATCGGCGTATCGTAGATGATCTCCGAGGCCGGAATCCCGGAAGCGATGGCCGCCGTGTAGACGAAGGGCTTGAATCCGGAGCCCGCCTGTCGGGCCGCCTGGACGGCGCGGTTGAACTCGGAGTCCTCGAAGTCGCGTCCCCCGACCATCGCGAGCACGTTCCCCGTACGGGGGTCGAGCGCGATGAACATTCCCTGCAGATAGGGCATGTTGTCCGTTTCGAGGTCTTCGGCGGGCCAGTCGCGCGTCTCCTCGTAGGTCGGCGCCCGGAAGCCCGGCTGGCGCTCGACCCACCGGAGCTGGGCCTGCACGGCCGAGTCGGCCCGGGCCTGCATGGCCGGGTTCAGCGTCGTGTAGATCTTCAGCCCGTCCTCGTACAGGCGCATGCCGTAGCGTTCGAGCATGCGCTGCCGCACCCACTCGACGAAATACGGCGCCGGGTCTTCGCCGCGAGCGCCTCCGCGCACGAGCAGGGGGTACGCACGGGCGGCCGCCGCCTCGTCGGCCGTCAGCTTCCCCTGCCGCTCCATGACCTCCAGCACCAGGTTCCGCCGGCCGAGCGCGCGCTCCGGGTTGCGAATCGGATTGTAGGCGCGGGGCGCTCTCGGCATGGCGGCGAGCATGGCCGCCTCGGGCAGGTTCAGCTCCGAGGCGTCCTTGCCGAAATAGTGCTGCGCGGCGCTCTGGATTCCGTACACGCCATCGAAGTTGATCTGGTTGAGGTAGGCCTCGAGGATCTCTTCCTTCGTGAACGCCGACTCGAGCGAGCGAGCCACCCGCATCTCGCGCAGCTTCCGCGTCACGGAAATGTCCTGCCGATTCACGGCGTCCGAGAACATGTTGCCGGCGAGCTGCTGCGTGATCGTGCTGCCGCCGGGGCTCCCGTAGCCGCCGATCACGAAGTCGACGAAGGCGCGAAAGGAGCGTAGCAGGTCGATTCCCCCGTGCTCCCAGAATCGGCGATCCTCCACCGAGACGAACACCTCGATCAGTTGCTCGGGGATGTCCTCGTAGGCTACGGCCGTCCTGCGCTCGACGGCGAATTCGTGCAGAAGCGACCCGTCGGCGGCGTAGACGCGCGTGGCCTCCTTCGCCTCGAACGCGTAGATTTGGGCGATCGACGGGCAATCGGAGCAGATGTTGTTCCACGTGCCCCAGGCGACGCCGCCGCCCAGCGCGATCCCGCCCACGAGCACGGTCGCCGCGATCCACCGCGTGCGTGCCGAGGTCCGCTCCCGCACCCACGCGACGCCGGAACGCAGGCGCTCTGCAACGATCCCGAGGGCCCTTCGAGTACGGTCGATCAGCTTGCTAAGCTTCTGTGGCATCTCTATCCTTGGCGGCTCGAACGCGTTGTCCGGTCGCGACCTTCGTGAACTCAGCTACAGGGCGAGCCGACCGAATGTTTCCTCCCGTCGACGAACAGCTCACCCGGATCCGCGACGGGGCCGCCGAGATCATCCCGGAGGATGACCTGGTGCGGAAGCTCGAACGCTCCCGCGCCACCGGGCGGCCCCTGATCGTGAAGCAGGGATTCGACCCCACGCGGCCCGACCTCCACATCGGACACGCCGTATCGATCCACAAGTTGCACGCCTTCCAGGAACTCGGCCACCAGGTCGTGTTCGTGATCGGGGACTTCACGGCCCTGGTCGGCGATCCCTCGGGCCGAAGCGACACTCGCCCGATGCTCACCCGCGACGAGATCGAGTCCAACCTCACTACGTACGCCGAACAGGTCTTCACGATCCTCGACCGGGAGCGAACGGAGCTGCGGCGGAACAGCGAGTGGCTGGGCGAACTCGGGCTGGAGGACGTGCTGCGGCTGACATCGCAATACACCGTCGCGCGCATGCTCGAGCGCGAGGACTTCGCACGCCGCCACGCGGCCCACGAGGCGATCACCATGAGCGAGTTCATCTATCCGATGATGCAGGCCTACGACTCGATCATGCTGGAAGCGGACGTCGAGCTGGGGGGCACCGACCAGACGTACAACCTGCTTCTCGGCCGGACGCTCCAGGAGCGCGCCGGCCAGGAGCCGCAGGTATGCCTCACCGTACCGCTGCTGCGCGGCACCGACGGCGAGCGGAAGATGTCGAAGACCTACGACAACTACGTCGGCCTCACGATGGAACCGGCCGAGATGTTCGGCCGGACGATGTCGATTCCCGACGCGCTCCTCCCGGAGTGGATCGACCTCGCGACGGGGACGACCGAACCGGAGCGGGAGGAGTGGAAACGGCAGGCCGAGGACGATCCGCTCGCCGCGAAGCGGCGGTTGGCCCGGCGGCTCGTCGCCCGGTATCATGGCGAGGAGGCGGCCGGCGAGGCGCGCGCGGCCTTCGACCGGATTCATCGGGAGGGCGGCGAGCCCGAAGACATGCCCGAGATGCGGCTCGAAGTCGAACCCGGGGAAGGCCTCTGGATCGCCCATGCGCTGAAGCGCAGCGGCCTCGCGTCGTCCTCCTCGGAGGCACGCCGGCTCATCGACCAGGGTGGTGTGCGGCTCGACGGGGAGACGGTTACGGACACGGACTGTCATCTTCCGCCGGGATCACACGTTCTACAAAGAGGAAGGCGGAAATTCGTCCGCCTCGAGATCGACAGTGCGGAAGTCGGGGACGATGACGGCTCGTCCTCGGAGGGTTCGGTCGACCGGTCCGGTTGACACACCGCGGCCGGCCGACCACCTTTACGCGACCTTCAGAAACCGGTAAGGCGGCCACATTGCTGAATTTCGGCCGATATGAGAAGGCTCCTTCGCTATTGACAGCCAGGGGCGCCGACTCTAAGCTGTTCGTTCGACGCGCCCCGAGACTGCCGGGAGCGTGGCGATTCAGAGCTCTCCGACGAGCTCGCTTACCGATGAGACGAAGCGCGCCGCGAGCGCGCCTCATATATAATAGAGTACAGATCAAGAATGACGTCGGCGGAATCTCCGGGCGGATCCAGAGCACGGAGAGCCGACGTTCGTGCACCATAAGCGCAGTACCCAAGTTCGAGCTCATCAAAACGAACGCCGGACCGCCCATACGCGGCCGGGCAAGCGAGCACCAGCCATACGGGGAGGACCATATCGGTTCACGCTCAGTTCGTACCTCCGGAAGTCGGCCGTCGACTTCCTGCACAGTCGTCTCATTCAGTCTTGTTGACCCGAAGCAGGGGTCGACGATTCTCCTTACTGCCCGAGGAGGGTTGATCCATGGTGCGTAATCGGTTTAGAGGGGCCTTTTTCTCGAGCCTGGCTGCGGCCGGGCTGGCGCTGTTGGTGGCCAGTCCGCTGTTCGCGCAGCAGAGCACGGGTAAGGTCCAGGGCCGTGTCGTCGACGAGGCGACGGGAGCTCCCATCGGTGGAGCGTCCGTCACCGTCGCAGGCACGACCATCGGAAACCTGACGAACGACCAGGGCTACTACTTCCTGAACGAAGTGCCCGCCGGTCTCCAGACCATCCGAGCCGAGTTCATCGGCTACCGGGCGGTCGAGGTGGAAGACGAGCGGATCCTGGCCGGTCAGACGACGACGCTGAACTTCTCGCTGAGTTCCGCGGCCGTCGAACTACAGGCACTCGTGGTCGAAGGGGAGCGGAATCCCCTCGTGCCGCGGGACCAGACCTCAACCAAGTCGATCGTGCAGGGTGAGACGATCGACCAGCTGCCGCTGGACAACGCCACGAGCATCGTGGTGCTCCAGCCCGGCGTCGTGCAGACGAACGACGGTCGCACGATCCGCGGCAGCCGACCCAACGAGGAGGCCGTCGTGATCGACGGTGTTCTCACGCGCGGGTTCGGCACGGGGACGTCCGACAACATCTCGCTGCCCACGAACGCGCTCGAGCAGGTCGACGTGAACGTCGGCGCCTTCTCGGCCGAGTTCGGCGAGGGCCAGTCGGGCGTGGTGAGCTTCGTGACGAAGTCCGGCGGGAACGCGTTCAGCGGCTCGCTGGAGTACCTGACCGATCAACTCGCCCCCGACGACATGCGTCGGAATTTCAACCGTGCGGAGTTCACGCTCGGTGGTCCGATTTCCGGTCCGCTCTCGTTCTTCGTGGCGGGAACGGCCGAGGGCAGGGACGCATCGGTGACCGCCGAGGCGCCGAATCGCTTCGTGATCGACGGCGACGACGTGTGCCCGAGCGCCGAGCGGTTCTCGGCGCTCTGCACGCCGGGCGAGGTCGCGACGTTCAGTGTGCCGCGAAGCTCCTCGGCCTCGGGCGCGACGGACTTCATCGACGTGACGGCGCCGAACTTCGTGGAGTGGGACAACGGCCGCACGGCGCCGTTCGGCTGGAGCCAGAGCGACCTGTTCCACGGGAACATCAACTGGCAGCTTCCGCGCGGTTCGAGAATCAACTTCTCGTACAACCGGAACCGCAGCCAGAACTTCGGCCACTCGGCCTTCAGCGCGAGCGGCAGCAACAGCGACAACGGTCCGTACAACTTCGACGGGATCGATGGCGCGCTGTCGACGCGGAACTCGTTCTCGCTCTCCTGGTTCCAGACGATCACGCAGACGGCCGATCAGCAGCTCGCCTTCGACTTCCTGGCGGCCTTCTCGCAGGATCGGAACTCGAGCGGGATGCTGGACCAGCAGTGGTATCTGGACAACCGGGATCCGTTCCTCGGATTCGTCCCGGGCAACCTGGAGTTCGCCTACGACGACGTCACGACGGTGACGGGCTTCGACGCCTTCGAGCCGTCGGACGAGTTCATCAACGCCTATCGCACCAACGCCGTCCCGCGGGACAGCATGCTGATCTTCCCGAACCGCACGGATCTGGGGCCGACGGGCCAGTCGCTCCCCGGCCTCAGCGGCAACCTGCGTTTGAATCCGTTCGGCCTGTCGTCGAACTTCAACATCGCCGGCCATGGCCAGAGCGGGATTTCGAGGAACCGGGAGGACCGGCTGCAGCTTCGCGGCTCGATCGACTGGCAGATCGGCCGGTTCAACCGGATCAAGGCCGGTGCCGAGTACTTCGACATCGACCTGAACGGCTTCTCGATGCCGCTGAGCGCCGGTCTGCCGCTGCCGGAGACGGCACAGCCGACCAAGATCGGCGCCTTCCTCCAGGATCGCCTCGACATCGGCGACCTGGTGCTCGAGGCGGGCGTCCGGTGGGACTACCTTGACCCCGACATCGAGTATCCGCGCATCCCGGGCTTCGTGTTCAACGTGCCCGACGAGTGGAAGCAGGGCTTCGTCCAGTACGACGGAGACACGGGCACCTACGTGCCGCTGGCGGAGCCGTGCAACGGCGTTTCGCCTTGCGAGAGCAACTTCATCGAGGCCGAGACGAAGTCCGAGATCAGCCCGCGCATCGGCGCGAGCTTCCCGGTCACGCCGACCTCCACGTTCCGCCTGAGCTACGGCCGGTTCGTGCAGACTCCGGCGTTCTTCACGGCCAGCTCCTTCGCGGCCGGCGAAGTGGGCGTCGCGGCGGGGAACCTCGGGTTCCTGCAGGACGTCAACTTCGACCTGCAGAACGGGAACACGAACTCGACCTTCGGCCGCGACGTCGACCTGCCGTCCACCCGGACCTTCGAGTTCGGCTATCGCCAGCTCATCGGCGAGGACCTGGTGGTCGACCTGTCGGCCTTCAACAAGAAGCAGCGGGGCGCGCTCGCGTCGCGTAAGCTCCCGTTCGAGGATCCGACGACGGGCGCGACGACCTTCCTGAACGTGCTGACCAACGCCGACTTCACGGAGTCCAACGGCTTCGAGGTGAAGATCGACAAGGCGGTCGGCAACTTCATCACGAGCAACCTCTCGTACAGCTTCCTGGACGCCAGGGGCACGGGGTCCGACCCGTTCTTCTACGAGGGCCTCGTCTTCCGCGCGACGACGAACCTGTCGGCGCTGACGGGTGAGCCGCCGAACCCGCCGGAGCTGCTGCTGCGGCTGGAGCAGGCGCGGAAGCACAACATCTCCTGGACCGGGAGCCTCGCGTTCCCGTCGGACTACCAGGAGGGAACGGCGGCCGGCGCGATCCTGCGGGATCTCGGAGTCTTCGCGATCCTCCGCGTGCGTAGCGGCCTCCCCTACACGAAGCTCGTGAACCAGGGGAACGGCGAGATCGGACCGCCGTCCGGTTCCTTCAGCCCGATCCTGCAGGGCTCGATCAACGGCGCCGAGACGCCGTGGACGGTCGGCTTCGACATGCGGCTGACGAAGGGCATCCCGCTGGGCGAGGGTCTGGATCTCCAGGCGTTCCTCGACTGGCGGAATCCGTTCGACCTGAAGACCAACACGCAGGTCTTCCTCGAGACCGGAAACACGGTGAACGCGGTGCATCGTACGCAGACCCTGCAGGGCCTGCTGCGCGACGTGCAGCTCGATGGCAGCAACGACATCGACAGCTTCGACATCGTCGCCGAGTCGCCGGACAACGATTTCAACAAGTACATGCTCCTGCGCGCCGAGCAGCGCTTCGGCAACGGCGACGGCATCTTCACCGTCGCGGAGCAGGAGGAAGCCTTCGGGCAGGTGTACGAGAACAACTTCGGCGTCGAGTCCCGGTTCGAGCGCTCGGACCAGCTCATGCGCCTCGGCCTCAGGCTCTCGTTCTGAGGATGAGTCGGACGCACGAATGTTGACGGAAGGTGGGGACGGGCTCGCCCGTCCCCACCCTCACTCGAAAGACCAGGAGTGGCAATGAAACTCAAGACGTTTGCACGACTCGCCGGCCGCGGACGGCGGCTGGCCTGGGGCGGTGCGCTGATGGGCCTGTTGCTGGCCGCGGGGACCACCGCGATCGGCGACCTGTCCGAAGAGGGTAAGCGTCTCGCGGACGAGCGCCGTGAGTCGTTGTCTCTGTTCGCCGGCCCGACGGCCGTGCTTCAGGGCAACCAGCTCCAGTGCGGCATTCGGAACAATGGCGACGTGTGCGCCAACGTGTTCAACAGCCCGACCGGGGGCGGCGGTTTCTGGCCCACCGGCTCGCAGAACCAGTACATCTTCAACACCGGCCTGCAGGTCGCGGGGATCATGGGTCCCGACGGCGGACCGTGGGCCAACGACACGGTGGGAGCGTTCTTCTTCGACGCGTCGGGCACGGTTCCGTCGGGTACGCCCCTGACGGACGTGTTCAACTCGCTCAATCCCGCCGACGCTGCGGCGTTCGAGGATCCGGAACGACGGGTGCCGGAGGATCCGACTCTCTTCCAGGAGGTCCTCCAGGGCCGGCCCACGGCCTCGCAGCAGGACTCCTGGGTCCAGTACTGGGACGGCGATCCTGCGCGGATCAGTGGTCGGCAGCACCCGATGGGTCTGACGGTCACGCAGCGCTCCCTCGCCTGGAACTTTCCGGCCGGTAACGAGTCGCTGATCTACTTCCTGTACAACTTCGAGAACGTGACGCAGAGCGCCGATTATCAGAGTCTGAACGAGGCGCAGTTCTTCGGCGGTGCCAACGAGTTGCCGGACGGCGGCATCACGTTCAACGAGATGTACGCGGCGTTCTCGACGGACATGGACGTCACGTCGAACGCGACGCAGAACTTTTCGACGGCGGTGCTGCCGTTCGATCTCGGTATTTCCTACCACGGCGGATTCAGCGCGCCGGAGTTCACCTATCCGGCGGAGCTGTTCTCGCCTCCGTTCTTCACGAACGCGCCGGGACTGATCGGCGTGAAGTACCTGCGTAGCCCGATCGATCCGGATACGGGCGAGGAAGTCGGCCTTACGCTCTTCTCGGCCACGCTGAATTCCGCGGTCGGCTTCCCCGATCCGCGGAGCGACAAGCAGCTCTGGCGATACCTGTCGGGCAAGGTCGACCCCGCGCAGGGCGACTTCCCCTGCAACATCACGCCGGAGGTGGTGAGTTCGGATCCCTCGCAGGTCCAGCGATCGCTGTGCTTCCTGGCGCAGAACGCGCAGGACACCCGCTTCTACCAGGCGTCCGGCCCGTTCTCGATGGCGCCGGGCGACGAGGCGACGATCGTGGTGGCGTACATCGCGGCCGCTACGGTCGCGACGCTGCCCGACGGTTCGCCGAGCGGCATTCTGGCGAATAACGCGAACGACAGCGCGAACCCGCCGGGTGTGCCATCGTTCCATCCCGGATTCCCGAGCGCACGTGGTTGCACGGACGCGAGCGCCACGGACTGCAACCAGGAAGACAGCGCGAACCCCGTGAAGCCGCTCGAGCGGGGCGCGGGCTGGGTCGAGTACGACGGCCCGGCGCCGGACACTCCGCTGGAGAGCCCGGCGCAAAAGCTCGACCAGGAGCTGGTCGAGGTCGTGCCGAACAGCCTGCTCGGGAGGGCCCTCGTCGCGCAGACGATCTTCGACTCTCGTTTCCTGCTCGGCTTCGCGCCGGAGCAGCCGACCTTCTATCTCGTGCCCGGGAACAACCAGGTCACCGTGGTCTGGGAGCCGAGCGCGACGGAGGATGAGTCGGACCCGGAGGGCGGTGACCCGTTCTTCGCGGTCGCAAGCGACGAGACGAGCGCCCTGTTCAACCCGAACTACCGGCAGTTCGACGTCGAGGGGTATCGCGTATGGCGCGGTACCTCGTCGGGCTCGCTGCAGCTGCTCGCCCAGTTCGACTACGCGGATACGGAGTTCGTCGACACGACCTGCGAGACGGTGCTGCCGGACGAGGAGATCGTGCCGGTGACGGCGGACACGGCCGCGGTCGTCGGTCTCGCCGCGGGCGAAAGTTGCCCGGACGACTTCTCCGCGACGCGGGACATCGACGCCGATCTCACGTTCAACAACGGCTCGCCCGGCGGTAGTCCGGGTGCCGGCGTCTCGCGCCTGGCGGACGGGACGGCCGCGTTCTCCGATGATCCGATCGTCGCGATCACATCGGACGACGCGGGCCCGAGTGTGCCCCTGAGCAACTCGGGCGTCCCCTTGGTGTTTACCGACACGGAGGTCACCAACAACTTCACCTACTTCTACGCCGTGAGCGCGTTCGACGTGAACTCGCCCGCTTCCGGCCCGCATTCGTTGCGGTCGGCGCGGGTGACGCAGACGACGGTGCCGAGGGCGGACGCACCGAACATCACCAACGCCTCGCTCAACATCACCCTGGAAGACCGCGACGGTAACGTGCTGACGGGCGGTCAGATGCCCGACGTGGACCCGGAAGACGGAACCTTCGAGGGGCCGATCCCTCCACAGAACGTCGGGGCCGTCTCGCTGGGCTTCGCTCCGCTCGTGCCGCGGCTACTGCCCGAGTTCGAGCTGACGGCGACCATCGACAGCGTGAAACCCGATTGGGTGGAACAGGAGGGCTGCGCCGGACTGGGCGCTCTCTCCTTCCAGAACAGTTGCTGGCGGATGTGGCTCACCGTCGACGGGAGCAACCAGCTGGAGGTCGCCGGAGGGGCATCCAACTGGAGCGCGTTCGGCCGGCCGAGTCTCACGGAGACCGAAGCGCTGATTCAGGACGTGCCGTTCGACCAGGATGCCCTGGACGCCTTCGGCATCCCCTCGGGATCCGGTGCCGCGACGGCGACGTTCACGCTGGATGAATCCATCAACTTCAACAACTGGGAAGGCCAGCAGAACCGCCGTGGCGTCATCAACAACACCCTGCACGGCGGACCGCGCTGGTTCAGCGGGACGGAGCAGACGACGTCGGATCCGACGACGTTCATCCGGGTCGGACACCTGGCCGAAGTCGACTCCGTCTGGATCCCCATCCATCACACGGACATCGGGACCGGGTCGACGCTGCCCAATAGCGGAACCGTGCAGTGGCACGGCTACTTCGGCGCGCACCTGGGTCGGACGGCCGACATCCAGGTGACGTGGGGTGAGGGCGGCAGCGTCACCGTACGCGACGTCACCCACAATGTCGACGTGCCGTTCAGCTCCGAGATCGGATCCTCCTGGGGCTTCCTGAACACGGACTGCGACGGGAGTGGCGCGATCGACTGGATCGACTTCACGTGCGTCGGGCAAGGGAACCAGGATACCTGGACGAACGTCGTCCTTGGTTTCGAGGCCGGACCGACTACCGAGTTCCAGCCGACGGCCCAGATCAACCCGATCGGCCTGAACACGACCTTCCCGCAGGGACAGACACACACGGGCTTCGTGATGTATCTGAATGCGATGCGGCACTTCTTCGTCACGGACCAGGTACCACCGGCCGGCACCGTGTGGACGCTTCGCAACTACCACGGCGCGATCACGGCGTCGGACGATCTGGATACGACCGATCCCAGCGGATACGCATACACCAATCAGTACGACGGTGGGAACACGGGGCAGGGATCGCCCCTGATTCCCGGGCTGACGTTGCGCTGGAAGGTCGAGACGGCGACGAACTTCGACGCGCCGGCCGATCTGACCCAGGTGCACACGGTGCCCGATCCGTACCTGGGCTCGAGCCTGTACGACAGAGCTCCGACCTCGAAGCAGCTGATGTTCGTCAACCTGCCACCGCAGGCGACGATCCGGATCTACACGCTTACCGGAGTACTGGTGGACGTGCTGGTCCACGACGACGTCACGGGTGGCGGCCGGACCGTGTGGGATCTCAGAAATCGTAATAATCAGTTCGTTGCCAGTGGCGTGTACTTCTTCCACGTGATGACGCCGGACGGCGATGAGCACGTGGGCAAGTTCACGATCATCAATCAGGCGGGAAGCAATTAGCACAGACGCCGTAGCGAGCACCGGTGGGGGCGTGCCGCGCCCCCACCGGAATCGACCAGCTCCTCAGGAGGAATTCATGCGGCTACTCAGCAGACTGGCGATCGCGTTTACCGCGACGATCGCCCTGCCGGGACTGCTCCAGGCCCAGACGCAGTCTGGCGACAACCCGGTGCAGGTTCCCAGCGACAACACGGCGTTCGGCGGCTCGTCGGCCGAGTTCCTGGAATTCGGCGCGGGTGCCCGGGGGATGGCCCTGGGCGGCGCGTTCGGGACGATCGTCGACGACGTCAGCGCCCTCCACTACAATCCGGCCGGTCTCACGGCGATGGATGGTACGGAGGCGCAGCTGACGGTCATGCCGTACTTCGCCGACACGGACTACTACTGGACCGGGCTCGGCTTTCCGATGTCCGACGGGGACTTCGGCTTCGGCGTGTTCCTCGGCCACTTCGGGTTCGGCGATCAGCCGATCTATACCGAGTCGGACGAGCAGGGCGACTCCGGCGAGTTGTACGGCGTGAGCCAGACGGTCGCCGGCGTCTCGTTCGCCCACGCGTTCATCGACCGCTTCTCGGCGGGAGGAACCGTGAAGTTCATCTCCGACGACCTGGCGACAGGAGCGCTCGGGGGCGCCTCGGCGAGCACGGTGGCGTTCGATATGGGCGTCAACTTCCATAGCGAGTTGGGTGACCGGCCGGTCGCGCTCTCGTTCGTGGTGCAGAATCTCGGTGGCACGCTCGCGCACTCGGGTGACGCGCTGCAGTTCCGCGACACCGGCGGCAGTGCCGGGTCCGACCAGGGAGACCTGCCGGATCAGCGCACCGACCCGCCCTTCGCGGAGATCGTGACCGACGGTTTTCCGCTGCCGCGTGTATTCCGCGCGGGGTTGAGCTACGACGTCGTGTCGGGCGACAACAGCCGTCTCTCCTTGCTCGGTGAGTTCAGCGAGTCGAATCATACCGAGGCGCGCTTCGGCGTGGGCGGCGAGTTCGAGTGGCTGAGCGACGTGAGCCCGATCGGCGCTTCGCTGCGGGCCTCCTTCCAGACGCAGCCGGACAACGAGGACCTCGGCGGCCTCGAGGCCGACAACGAAGGCATGGACGGACTCGGTGTGGGCGGTGGGATCTTCTATCGGATCGCCGAGCAGTACCGGGTACAGTTCGACTATGCGTATCGCCACTACGGCGTCCTCGGCAGCGCGGATGCGTTCACGCTGACCTTCGGTTGGGACTGAGGAGAACGCACTTGGAACGGTCGATCGAATCGAGCTGGCGCAGCAGGCTTACCGGACTGGCGCTTCTGGCGCTGGTCGGGTGGGTCCTGCCCGCGGGCGCGGAGGGTCAGGAGCCTGCCGCGGACGTCCGGGAGGACGGCCCGGAGGCGGCGTCCGATGCCGCGGAGCTCGAGGTTGCCCTGCTACGCACCTGGACGGGCGATGATCTCACGATCGTCGACGGCCTGGCGCAGGTACCGCTCGCGATGCTGGCGGGGGGTACGACGGGAGCCTATCGATTCGAACTGACCGTGTTCGACGAGGGCGACACGCAGCTGTATCGAGACTCCTGGGAGAGAAGCCTCTCGGAGCGCGCGGCGGCCTACACGGGCGCGGCGTCCTCCACACTCCTCGAGCCGTTCCGCTTCGGCGTGCGACCGGGAAGCTACGAGGTCGACATCCGCGCGTATCCGACGGATGCCCCCGATCTCGGGACCCACGAGCGCGTCACGGTGCAGGCCTACGAGAATCGGCCGGTCGCGTCGGACCTGATTCTGGCGGACCGCGTCGAGCCCCTCGACGACGAGGGGGGAGGGAGCTGGTCGATAACTCGCGGGGGTTTCGGGATCGCGGCGGTGGCGCGTACCACGGTGCTGCCGCGCGAGCCGCAGCTGTACTATTACCTGGAAGTCTACGGCGAGGACGAAGCGGCGACCGACATCAACGTGACCGCGAGTGTAGTCGACGGTGACGACAGGATGGTGTACGAGACGCCCGCGAGCGCCGAAGAAGTTCCGGTCGGTGGGCTTCCGCTGGCAGGCAGCTTGTCGCTGGCCGGCCTTCCGCCCGGCGAGTACACCCTGCAGCTGAAGGTGGAGACGGGCCGGAAAACCGCGATCCGAACCGCGCCCTTCCGAATGCTCGATGCCCGTGCCGCCGAGCCCAGGCTGGCCGACTCCTACGAGTCGGAGTACTTCGAGTCGCTGGGCGATGCGGAGTTGGAGGAAACCTTCGGGGGCGTCGGATACCTCGTATCCGAGAGTGAACGGCAGGCGTACAACTCGCTTCCGCCGGACGCGAAGCGCCGTTATCTGACTGAGTTTTTCGCGCAGCGGGATCCGGCGCCCGAGGCGACCGGCAACGCCTACCTGGAAGAGTATCTCGACCGGCTCGGCACCGTTCGGCAGAAGTACGGAGAGCTGGTCGGTACGAACGAGCGTGCGCCCTGGACGACGGACGCCGGGCGCATCTATCTGCGCTTCGGTGAACCGCAGGAGCGCGCGATCAATCATTTCCCGTCGGGCTCCGACACACGCCCGGTGAGCGGGCTCGTGCAGATGCAGGGTGAGGTCCCCTACGAAATCTGGGGATATCACACGACGGGCTATGTCTACCTGTTCATTCAGGAGACGCAGTTCGGCAACTGGCGGATGATATTTACGAACGACCCGAATATGCGGTCGCTGGCCGACTGGCAGGACCGTGTGGGCTCAGAGGCCCTTCGGGAGCTACAGCAGAAGTTTGGAATTCAGCCCCGGTTCTGAGAGCGGGGGAACGACAGGCGCACGTGATGGTGGACGGCGTCATTTCGAGAGAGA
>CAZOEX010000039.1:0-13103 GCA_964578925.1 uncultured Gemmatimonadota bacterium
ATGTCCCGGTGAGCCCCCACTTTCGTCTGGGACAGTTCTCCGTCAGGCGTCCCGAAGGATGGCCCAAATACACGATCTTGAACGAACGGTTGCTGCTGAAGATGGAGCTGCTGGTCGAACGCGCCGCACGGGACGGTATCTCGCCCCGGGGCTGGAGAGTGCTGAGCGCGTATCGCTCTCCCTGGTACAACGCATCGATCGGTCGGCCCCGGTTCAGCCGTCACATCTTCGGCGACGCCGCAGACCTGTACATCGACACGGACGGCAACGGCCAGATGGACGATCTGAACGGAGACGGGCGGGTGAATGTCGGTGACGCGAAAGTACTCTACGACATCGTGGAGCGCATGGACGGCGAACCGGCTCTTCGATCCCTGGTAGGAGGACTCGGCCGATACGGGACAACGGCGACGCACGGGCCATTCATCCACCTGGACACGCGGGGATACCGGGCGCGCTGGTGAGATCGGCTCCGACGATGTCCGTCGCCAGCCCCCGTGTAGCGTGATGCCCTGAGATGCGAGGCGCCCGAGGCCGTCCCGCGCTTGCGTGTGTACCGCCGGCGGCTCAAATAGCCCCATGCCCATCGAAATCGCCTACGGCATCGACGACCGGCCGAGCCCGCGCGAAGCGCTCCCGCTCGGTGCCCAGCACCTGGTCGCCATGCTGCTGGGCAACATCACGCCTCCTCTCCTCATCGCCGGGGCGCTCGGCGTGGCCACGGGTCAAACCGCCGTCCTTCTCCAGGTTGCCCTCTTCGTGGCCGGCGTCTCCACCATCGTGCAGGCGTATCCGATCGGGCCGATCGGCGGACGGATCCCGATCGTCATGGGAACGAGCTTCGCCTTCGTGGGGGCGAGCATCGCGATCGGAACGCGCTCCGGGCTGAGCGCGGTCTTCGGTGCGTGCCTCGCGGCCGCCGCCGTGGAGCTGGGTATCGGCTTCGGCATGATTCGGATCCGTGACCTGTTCCCTCCGCTCGTGACCAGCATCGTCGTGATGCTCATTGGCCTGACGCTGATCCCGGTGGGCGTCGACTACGCGGCCGGCGGCATCGCCGCCGCCGACTACGGGTCGGCGACGAACCTCGGCATCGCCGCCGCCGTCCTCGGCGTGACGCTGGTGCTCAATCGATTCGGGAAGGGATTCGCCAGCCGGATCAGCATCCTGGCCGGGGTGATCGCGGGCTATGCGGTGGCGGCGGTCCTCGGCCGCGTGGACCTGACGCCCGTCGGCGAGGCGGGCTGGTTGTCGGTGCCGAGCCCGCTCGCCTTCGGCCTCTCCTTCGAGGCGAGCGCGATCTTCGTAATGGGCTTCGTGTACGTCATCAGCGCCATGGAGACGATCGGTGACATCACGGGCGTGATGGCAGCCGTCGGGCGCCGCCCCACGCTCGACGAGCTGAAGGGCGGGCTCGTGGCGGACAGTGTTTCGAGTGCCTTCGCCGCTCTTTTCGGCGCGTTTCCCACGACCTCGTACTCGCAGAACGTGGGTCTGGTGAACTTCACGGGCGTGGCGAGCCGACACATCACCGCCGTGGCGGGCGGGATGCTCGTCGCCCTCGGGCTGTTCCCGAAGGTGGGAGCGCTCTTCGCCACGATCCCGCCCGCGGTGATCGGCGGAGCCGCCATCATCATGTTCGGAATGATCTTCGCTAGCGGGGCTGCCGTTTTCGTGCGCGGCGTACCGATCACGCAGCGCAATCTCGTCATCCTGGCCGCGTCGGTCGCTCTCGGCCTGGGGGCCGAGTTCCGTCCGGAAGCGCTTGCGGCGCTTCCCGAGGGCCTGCGCAATTTCTTCTCGGCCGGGTTGGTGACTGGCGGTCTGACAGCGCTGGCGCTGAACATTGCCTTTCCCGAATCGAAGGGACGGGACGAGACATCGATGGGGAAAGCGCGACATGCTCGAGAGACCCGGCTGCACGGACACCAGGGAGATGACGATGTCTGAGAGACCCGAGACCCCGACGTCGGACGTGATCGTCTGCGGTGACGAGATTCAGGTCAGCACCCGCGGCAACGGCCACATCGTCGACCTGAGCGCGGACCTCGAGCGCATCGTGGCGGAGAGCGGAGCGACGACCGGGCAAGTCACGGCCATGGTCGTGGGCTCCACGGCCGCCCTCAGCACCGTGGAATACGAGCCCGGTCTCGTGGAGCACGACATCGTGGCCGCCCTCGAGCAGGTGGCGCCCGAAGACGCCGTCTACCGCCACGAGGAAACCTGGCACGACGACAACGGGCACAGCCACGTCCGGGCGACGCTCATAGGGCCCTCGCTCGCCCTGCCGATCGTGGACGGAGCCGTGCCCTTCGGGACCTGGCAGCAACCGGTGCTGCTCGATTTCGACACGCGGCCGCGGGAGCGGACGATCGTCGTGACGGTCGTGGGGCGGGAATCCTGACACCATCGACATCCGGGTCGAACGTCCTCGACGAACTGGGCGCCCACGTGTCGGCGGCGGGCGGGGTCGAGAACGCCCCGGGCCGCGCCGCCGAGATCGACTGCGCGAACCTTCAGCTCTTCACGAAGCAACCGCAGCGCTGGGCGGAACCGACGATCGACGAAGAGTCCGCACTGGACTTCGCTCGACAGCGAGAGGCTCACGGCATCCGTGTCGCCGCGGCTCACGACTCCTACCTGATCAACCTGGCATCGCCGGATCCGGAGCTGTGGGAACGCTCGATGCGTTCGTTCGAGGGGGAACTGCACCGTAGCGTGGCCCTGGACCTCGACTTCGTGGTGACCCACCCGGGAAACGCGACGGACGGGGACTACGCCTCGGCCCTGGAGCGCAACGCGGACGGGCTGACGCGCGCCCTGGAGAGCGTGCCGGGGGCCGGTGACTCGACCGCGATCCTCCTGGAGTTGACCGCCGGGTCGGGCACGTCCGTCGGGTCGACCTTCGAACGCCTGTCCACGATCATCGCTCGCGTTCCGGAGGCGTGGACCGCGGGCGTCGGCGTCTGCTTCGACACCTGCCACGCGTTCGCCGCGGGATACGATCTCGTGAACGACTGGGACGGCGTGTGGGCGCGCTTCGACGACGTGATCGGTCTCGAGCGCCTCCGGCTCTTTCACGTGAACGACTCGAAGCATCCGCTCGGATCGGGCAGGGATCGCCACGAGCACCTGGGCCGGGGAGCGCTCGGCGAGGAGCCGTTCCGCCGGCTGATGACGGACGACCGGTTCGCAGAGCTGCCCAAGCTGCTGGAGACCCCGAAGGAGGGCGATCCCTCGACCTACGACGTCATGAATCTCGAGTTTCTGCGCGGTCTGCGGGCGGCGGGCTGAAGTTCTGGGTGCGGTCCCGCCCGCTGGCCTTAGGGCGTCCATCGATCCCCCCCGGGGGAGTCCGCCGGACGGCTCGATGGTGTAGCTTCGATACCACACTGGATTCCTCGATGCCCGAAGGTGAGCGGATTCCCGGTGGGGAACGGGCCTTGCTTCGTCGTTCCCGTGGACTGAGACGAGGAGTGATCCGACCATATGAATACGAACGGCACCGAGATCGAGCTGTCCGTGGTGATGCCCTGCCTGAACGAGGCCGATACCCTGGAGACGTGCATTCGCAAGGCACAGACGGCGATGCGCGAGGCCGGGATCGAGGGCGAGGTCATCATTGCCGACAACGGCTCGGACGACGGTTCCCGGGAGATCGCGGAGCGGCTCGGCGCCCGGGTCGTATCGGTGAGCGCCCGCGGGTACGGCAACGCCCTGAAGGGTGGAATCGAGGCAGCCCGCGGGAAGTTCGTGTTGATGGGGGATGCGGACGACTCCTACGACTTCCTCGAGATCCCCCGGTTCGTGGCTGAGCTGCGCAAGGGATACGATCTCGTGCAGGGATGCCGACTCCCGTCGGGAGGCGGCACGGTCATGCCGGACGCCATGCCCTTCCTGCATCGCTGGTTGGGAAATCCCCTCTTCTCGGCCCTCGTCCGTCGAATGTTCGGGGCGCCGATCCACGACGTATACTGCGGTATGCGCGGGTTCACGCGAGCGTTGTACGATCGGCTAGACATGCGCTCACCGGGTATGGAGTTCGCGACGGAGATGATCATCAAGTCGAGCGTACGGGGGGAGAGGATCGCGGAGGTGCCGATTCACCTCCACCCGGATGGCCGCGAAAGTCATGAACCACATCTTCGGACGTTCCGGGACGGCTGGCGCACGCTCCGCTTCTTCTTCCTATCGAGTCCGCGCTGGCTCTTCACGATTCCCGGCGTGACCTGCGTCGTCATCGGCCTGCTCTTCGCGGGGCTGGTCTTCGGAAGGGTCACGATCGGGGGCGCGCACTTCGACGCCCACACCCTGCTGTTCGCCAGCCTGGCGGTGATTCTCGGCTTCCAGACGATGACTTTCGGGATGTTCGCCCGGAAGTACGGGATCGCGGAAGGACTGCTTCCGTCGACCGCCGCCAGCCGCGGGCTTCTGTCCAGGTTCACCCTCGAGCGCGGACTCCTCGTCGGCGGTTTCGTCTTCCTGATGGGCCTGGTCATCCTCGCGCGCTCGGTCTACGGATGGTATCAGGTCGGGTTCGGGGATCTGGACTACTCGGCCACGATGCGCCGGGTCATTCCCGGCTTCACGTTCGCGGCGCTCGGCTTCCAGATGATCTTCACCAGCTTCCTCATGGCGGTCCTCGGCATCGACGTTCGTTCGCAGAAGACGGCGTGAGCTCCCCTGCGGACGTGAGGGGGGGATTCGACGCCTCCCGGGCCACACGCCGCTGGACCGTCTGGCTCTCGGGCATTGCCGTCGCCTGGGGGGCGTTCGCCTGGTTCATCGGTCCCGTCGTGATTCGGAGCGCCTACTCGGACGGGATGTTCGGATTCCTCGGACGGTTCATGTCCGGCCGTGGACAGCATCCCGTCGATCGCTACCTGGGACTCTGGTCCGACCTCGCCCTCCGGGGGCTGATCGCGGTAGGCGTCCTCTGGCTGCTGGGCGCCATCGCGTTGCAGCCGGCGACCTGGCGCTTCCTCCGCTCGGCGTGGTCGCGCATCCCTACGTTCGGCGGACGCGTGAAGCGGCTCACCAGTGTGGTCGTCGTGGCGCTGGTGGCAGTCACGATCGGCATGCAGGTGCGGTCGGGCGTCGACTCGTGGCAGAACGCGGAAGGTTACGAGTACGAACAGATCGCGATCGCGATCTCGGAGGGAGAGGGGTTCAGCTTTCCGCCCCAGTCCAGGTGGCTGTACCTGGACGACGAGCCGGCGGCCGACGAATACGGTGCGACGGCATGGAAGGAACCCGTGTACCCGTACTTCATCGCCGGCTGGTTCGAGACGCTCGGGCCACGGCATGGCCGGATCGCGATCGTCGTCTGTCAGGTGATCTTCCTCATCGCGACCGGCCTTCTCGTGTACATGCTCGGATGTCGTCTCTTCGGACCGGTCGTCGGCACCCTCGCCGCACTCGGGACGATGCTGATCCCGGAGCTGCACGCGATCGTGACCACGAACCTCCAGGTCCAGGCTATCTCAGCGCTCTTGCTGGTGGCCGGCCTGTTTCTTCTGTACCGCTATGGGGAAGATCCGGGACCACGCTTCGCGGCAGGCATCGGGGTCTTCCTCGGTCTGGCCGCGTTGACGCACGCCGTTCTCATCGTACTCGTGCCGATCGCGGGTCTGTTCGTCTTTCTGTATAGAAGGGAAGGACGCTGGGGCGAACGCCTGCGTCCCGCGCTCCTCCTCTGCCTGGTCGCCGCAATGACGATCAGCCCCTGGACGATCCGCAATTACATGCAGTTCGGACACCTGATTCCAGTGCAGACAGGGTTCGGGCTCTTCGCGAACGTGACGACACCGTATCTTGCGGAGACCTACGAGCCCGAATTCGAGGCGTGCGGAGACGGCTCGCGGCCGGTGTTCCAGGCGACGGGACCGTACGAGGCGTTGATGACGCTGCGGGAGAGTGACAACTACACGTACACGTGGCAGCGTGGAGTCCGCTGCGTCGCCGAGGCTCATGCCGGGAGCTACGGATCGCTGAACGAGCACGAGCGCGACGGTCTGCACAGGGCCCAGCTCGTCCGTTTCATCGGCGAGCGACCGGCGCAGTTTCTCGAGTTGACCGGGGTCAAGGCCCTGGTCTATCTG
Source organism: uncultured Gemmatimonadota bacterium (assembly GCA_964578925.1). GTDB lineage: Bacteria > Gemmatimonadota > Gemmatimonadetes > Palauibacterales > Palauibacteraceae > JARFPW01. The sequence continues at coordinate 6,102 of CAZOEX010000039.1, forward strand.
TTCGACGTCCGGGAGTACGATCGCAGCTCCACGCCCCTGGCGGTCCTGGGCATCGCGGGCGCCATTCTCGTGCTCCGGCGGCGCCGAATGTGGCTGTTTCCCGCCGCACTCCTGGCCTATTCGGCTCCGTTCATCCTCACGGCCCCGCTCTACTACCGATACCGTGCCCCGCTGACGCCGCTCCTCACCCTGCTCGCGGTGGTCGTCGTGTGGCGGATTCTCGAGCGACCGCTACGACGCGTCCGGGCCGCATGGGGATCCGGGCCGCAGTAGGGCCGCGGTAGACCGCGGCAGGGCCCTAGCCCACGAGCACGCCCGCCAGGCAGGCGGTCATCCAGGTGGCCATCTGGCCGCCGATCATCGCCCGGATGCCGAGGCGCGACAGGTCGCTCCGACGAGAGGGAGCGATGCCCCCGATCCCCCCGATCTCGATCGCAATCGCCACGAGGCTGGCGAAGCCCGTCATCGCGTAGGTCGTGATCACCATCGATCGGGCCGAGAGCGCGTTCCCGGCGGCGAGTTGTTCCGCCAGGGTTTGAAAGGCGACGAACTCCGTCGCCACCACCTTGATCCCGAACAGGCTTCCGACCCGCGCGGCCTCGTCCCACGGCACGCCCACCAGCCAGGCCACCGGGGCGAAGAGCCAGCCGAGGATGCGCTCGAGCGTGAGCCCTTGCAGCCCGACCAGGCCGCCGGCGAATCCGAGGAGGTCGTTGGTCAGCGCGATGAGGGCGAGAAAGGCCACGAGCATCGCGCCGACGTTCAGCGCGAGCCGCAGGCCGTCGACCGCGCCCCCCGCTGCCGCGTCGATCGCGTTGACGTGGGGTCGCTCCACCTCGACGCGCACGGCGCCGCCCGTCACCGGTTCTCCGGTCTCGGGATAGAGCACCTTCGATACGACGATGCCCGCGGGCGCCGCCATGAGCGAAGCGGAGAGCAGGTGCCCCGCGATCTCCGGAAAGTAGCCGGACAGCATGGCCACGTAGGCCGCCATCACGCCGCCGGCCACGGTCGCGAAGCCGCCGACCATCACGGTGTGAAGCTCCGACATCGTCATCTTCTCGACGAACGGCTTCACCAGCAGCGGGGCCTCGGTCATGCCGATGAAGATGTTTCCGGCCGCCGACGTCGTCTCGGCTCCGCTGGTCTTCAGCGTCCGTTGCATCAGGCGCGCCATGCCCCGGACGATCCACTGCATCACCCCGAGGTGATAGCCGAGCGTCATCAGCGAGGAAAAGAAGAGGATCGTGGGGAGGACGAAAAAGGCGAGCTGGGAGCCGATCTGCAGGTTGCCGATCGGCGTCCCGTCGGCCACGACCGGCGTGGAGCCCTCGACGAGCGCCCCGAACAGGAAACCGGCGCCGTCCTTCGTGTACCCCACGAGCGCCACGAAAGCGCGGTTCACGCCGCGGAAGAAGGCCTCGCCCCATCCGGTCTTCAGCACCAGCAGCCCGACGGCCAGTTGAAGCGTCAGGCCCTTGGCGACGAGCGCCCAGTCGATCTCCTTCCGGTGAACGGAGAAGGCGGCGCCGAGTCCGAGCAGCACGCCGATGCCCAGCGCCCCCCGGAGAATGCGTCCGGTGAGCGACATGGCGGACTGTGCTTCCAGGAGTCCGACCTCCATCAACCGTGCATCAGTACGGGGTGTCGCCGCCGTCGACGTTGATCGACTGGCCCCGGATGATGCCGGCGTCGTCGGAGAGCAGGAAGGCGATGACGCGGCCGACTTCGATCGGCCGAACGAGACGCCCGAGCTGCTCGGGCGGCATGTCGGCCATGATCTGCTCGGGGTCTCCGCCGAAGCGATCCGCGATCCACTCGGCCACGCCGTTCAGCATCGGCGTGTCGACGCCGCCCGGGCAGACCGCGTTGACGTTGATCTCCCGGTCGGCCCACTCGGCGGCTAGCGTACGGGTGAGGTTGATCACGGCGGCCTTGGAAGCGTTGTACGCGGCCATGTTCGGATATCCGGCTTTGCCCGCGTTCGAGGCCACGTTGACGATCGCCCCGCCAGCGTCCATCCGCCGGGCGGCCTCGCGGCAGCAGAGAAACAGGCCCTTCACGTTGACCGCGAACTGGGCGTCCCAGGGTCCCGGATCCGTTTCCAGTACCGGACCCATCGAGATCACGCCCGCGTTGTTCACGAGTCCGTCGAGCCGCCCCATCTTCCGTACGGTCCGGTCGAATGCGTCCCGCACGGCTCCGGGATCGGTCACGTCCATTTCCATCCCGAGCGCCCGGCGTCCACGGCTCTCGATCCCCGCGACGGTGTCGGCCAGCGTTCCGACATCCAGGTCGGTCGCGACCACGTCGGCGCCGGAATCAGCCGCCGCCGCGCAGGCGGCGCGGCCGATTCCGCGAGCCGCGCCCGTCACGAGTACGACTCGTCCCCCGAGCGATCCCGCCGCCACGCCTACAGCATCCCGCGGCTCAGAAAGCCGCCGTCCACGACGAGCGTGGTTCCGGTGATCCAGCGGGCGCCCCGGGACGCCAGAAAGAGACAGGCGTCGGCCACGTCGTCGGGTTCCCCCACCCGACCCAGCGGACAGCCCTCGCGCCAGGCCGTTACGCCCTCGGGCCAGTCGTCCTCGAGGCCCTCGCGGCCGATGAGGCCCGGAGCGACGGCGTTCACCCGGATGCCGTATCGGCCGAGCTCGGCGGCGGCGGTGCGGGTGTGCATCGTCACTCCCGCCTTCGCCGCGTTGTAGTGCGCGTGTCCCTGCATCGGGACCTCGCCCTCGATCGATGAGATGTTGACCATCACCCCGCTGCGTCCCGTCTCGATCATGCGGGATGCCGCGGCCCGCGTGCAGTGGTGCACACCGTGGAGGTTCACGCGGATCACCTCGTCCCACTCCTCGGGGTCCATCTCCAGGAGGGAGGCGACCGGGTAGAAGCCGGCGTTGTTCACCAGGATGTCCGGCGGGCCGAGCGCCTCGGCGCAGCGGCGGAAGAGCTCCTCGACCTGTTCCGGGTCGGTGACGTCCGCCTGCAGCATGACGGCGTCGGCCCCGGCGGCTTCCACGCCCGCCGCCGTCTTCTCGGCCCCGTCTTCGCTGGTCCGGTAATGGACCGCCACGTCGGCTCCCGCTTCCGCCAGCCGTCGGGCCACCGCCGCTCCGATGCCCCTGCCGGCCCCGGTCACGAGAGCGATCTGCCCCCGCAAGTCGAGAAGGTCGTCTACGGTCGGAAGGTCCATGCGACTTCTCGGATAAAGGTCGTGGGCGGCACGCTCATGACTTCTGCCGATGGTACGTGCCCGACAAATGACGAAAAATGCAGAGTGCGCCGGCGCGGGTCGTCGCGGCAAGGAGGTCCCGGTCGGAGCCGATCGGCCGAGCCACCGCAAGCTGGCACGGTCAGTTCGCGTCGAGGACCCCCAGCTGAGCGAGCAATCCCAGGGAGTCCATCTGCTCCCACTCCCGCGCGATCCCGCCCTCGTTCAGCAGGTAGAAGCTCATGCCGCCGACCGCGACGGCGCGGCCCGTGGGGGGATGCCACGAAAGACGCCGGCATGTGTCGCCGAGCCGGACCACCGCACGGCCACGACATCTCCTTCCCCGACGATCGTTTCGATCTGCACGTTCCAGTCGGGGAACGCGTCCCGCAATTCGGCGAGGAACTCCTTCATCGCCGCGGTGTCCCGTCGAGGCTGCCCGCCGAGTCGGTAGGTGAAACCCGGCGCCGTCAGTTCTTCCAGCGCATCCGGTTCACCCCTGTTCCAGACGCGCTCGATGTAATCTTCGACCAGGTCCTTGGCCTCTTGCATCGGTGTCTTCCTCAACGTGAGTCGATTGCGTCATCGACCGCCGGCCGATGTCTCGCGAAGAACTTCCAGATCTCACCGGCCCCGTCGACGTCACGGCTCGCCGCGCTCGCACTCGCGAGTTCGACGAAATGCGCAGCCGTCGCCCCGGCGGAGAGGACGCTGCCGAGCTCCGTGCCGCCGGGCGCCCGCACCCTTCCACCTTCCCACGGACTTATGGGATCCTCCGTACCGTTCACCAGCATGATGGACATCCCCTCGCCCGAGGTTCGGCACGTTCGCTCCTCCTGGGCGGGCAGATTGGCGCCGATGGCCGCGTACGCATCGAATGCCGCCGGCGTCTCGAGCGCGATCCGGAAGACGAGGTGCCCTCCGTTCGAATAGCCGACGAGGAACACGCCGGCTGGCCGGCGGCCGCCCAGGATCTCCTCTCCGCGTCGCACTACGGCACGGAGGAATGCGCCCTCGTCGACGCCCGCGAGCGCTTCACGGTACGGAGCGCGAGAGCGACAGTCATGCCACCGCCCTCCCAGCCCGTCCGGGTAGGCGACGATGAATCCGTATTCGTCCGCCAGGGCGTCGAAGGCCCCATTCGTAAGTCGCCGAAAGCGCTCCCCGTCGCCGCCTCCGCCGTGCAGCACCACGATGAGCGCAGGGCGTTCGGAGAGGCGCGAGGGAACGTGATAGCGCACGGTACGCGTCAGGCCCTGCACCGTCAGTTGCTCGACGGGCGGCGGCTGAACGACACGTTCCGTCGTTCCGGTCGTCCGGGACGGTCCACCGCAGCTTCCGGCGTTCAGTGCCAGCAAGCACAGTAGAAGCACGGAGACGGATCCGTGCCGCGGCGACGTCCCGGGGTGATCGCGGTGATGTTCAGTCATCGGCGGCGTGGCCTCGTCCGACGAAAAAGGGAAGTCTCACCCTTCGATGCGTGAACCGGCGGCCGACCGTGACATCGCGGCTGCATTGATCACGCGCGGGAGAGATGCGACCTTCGAAGCTGCGGCGACTTCTTACCACGGAGACCATGACGACCAGTTGCATGAGGACGATCAGCGGCATGAGTACGTGCGATCTTCGTCGGCTCGGCACCACCGGGCTCCACGTCCTTCTGCTCGGCTCGGTCGCGCTACTCGCGCCGGCCGGCGCCGCGATCGCGCAGGACACCACCACCTTCACCCGTGCCGACACCCTTCGTGGCTCCATCGGGTCGGCACGTGCCTGGTGGGACGTCGAGTTCTACGATCTCGCCGTCCGCGTCGAGCCGGGGGACAGCAGCATCGTCGGCCGGAACGAGATCACCTATCGCGTGCTCGAGCCGGGCACGGAGCTGCAGATCGATCTGCAGCGCCCGCTCGTCGTGGACAGCGTGGTCCAGGCCGGACGACGCCTCGAGACGCGACGCGAGGGACACGCGATCTTCGTGACCCTGGCGGAGTCGCAGCAGGCCGGTGACCGTCGGCGCGTGACGGTGCACTACCGCGGGAACCCGCGCATCGCGCCGAACCCGCCGTGGGACGGCGGGCTCATCCTGGCGCGCGACAGCCTGGGCCGCCGCTGGGTCGCCACGGCCAACCAGGGGCTGGGCGCCAGCGTCTGGTGGCCGAACAAGGACACGCAGGCGGACGAACCGGACCGCGGCCAGCGGATCGCGATCACGGTACCCGACTCGCTGGTCGACGTGTCGAACGGACGGCTCCGCTCGGTCGTCAACCACCCGGACGGCTCGACCACCTGGGAGTGGGTCGTCCAGAACCCGATCAACAACTACGCCGTGGCGATCAACGCCGGCCACTATGCGCACTTCGGGGATGTCTACCACGGTGAAGCCGGCGTTCTCACCCTGGACTACTGGCCGCTCGACTACCACCTGGATGCCGCCCGCGAGCAGTTCCGTCAGGTTCCGAGCGTGCTGGCGTGCTTCGAGACGTGGTTCGGCCCGTATCCCTGGTACGAGGACGGCTTCAAGCTGGTGGAGACGCCGCATCTCGGCATGGAGCACCAGAGCGCGATCGCGTACGGCAACGGGTACGTGAACGGCTATCGGGGCCGCGACCTGTCGGGCACGGGGCTGGGGCTCGAGTGGGACTTCATCATCGTGCACGAGGCGGCGCACGAATGGTGGGGCAACAACATCACGACCGCGGACATGGCCGACATGTGGGTGCACGAGTCGTTCGGAAACTACGCCGAGTCGCTGTACACGGAGTGCCTGGGCGGGAAAGAGGCCGGGGCCGACTACGTGATCGGCACGCGCACCGGCATCCGCAACGACCGTCCGATCATCCCGGCGTACGGGGTCAACGCCCAGGGGTCCGGCGACATGTATCCGAAGGGCGGAAACATGCTGCACGCGATCCGCCAGCTCGTGGACGACGACGCGAAGTGGCGATCGATCCTCAGGGGTCTCAACGAGACTTTCCGCCACGATATCGTCACCGGGGCGGAGGTGCGGGACTACATGACCGAGCGATCGGACCTCGAACTCGGGCCGATCTTCCGCCAGTATCTCGAGACCACCGACGTACCGACCCTCGAGGTCCGGTTCACCGACGGCGGCCTGCGCTACCGCTGGACCGACGTCGTACCGGGCTTCGAGATGCCGGTCGAAGTCCGGACGTCCACGGACCGCTGCGTCGTGCTTCGGCCGACCGTAGAGTGGAGATCCACCTCCGTCGCGAACCTGGATCCCCACGCGTTCGGTGTCGACCGCGACTACTACGTGCGCGCTCGGGTCGCGGGGCGGGGAGTACGGCCCCCTCGCGCGAATTGCGCCAACTAGACCGGAGGCTGTCATGAGGCTCTGCGTACGCTCGCTCGCCCTGGCCAGCGCCATCCTGTGGGGCGGCCTGTTTCTGCTCGTCGCCATCCTGAACCAGCTGGCCGGCGGCTACGGAGCCCATCTTCTCGACTTCGCCGCCTCGATCTATCCGGGATACGACGGTGCCACCGGGTTCGGGTCGGTCGTACTCGTCACCGCGTACGCGCTGGTCGACGGCGCGATCGCCGGGGCCCTGCTGGCCTGGCTGTACAATCGGTTCTCGGTCGGGACAGCTTGAGGTGTCGTACTCGTACAGAATTCCCTGCATTTTGCCGGCGGACCGTTGCGCGGATTCCCGCAGAGCCTGGCTTCCGCGGCCGAAGCCGGTATTCCACTGGCGCTGGGGGCCGACACCGGGGGAGAGGATGCGAATCCATGGCTCAACTTGATGCTGGCAATTACACATCCGGCCCGT
>CAZOEX010000040.1:0-13026 GCA_964578925.1 uncultured Gemmatimonadota bacterium
TTTTCGAGAAGCAGCCGTTCGGCGAGCTCGAGCGCCTGGTCACCCACAACCTCGTGGAGGTCGTGAAACGAGTGGCCAGGGAGGAGCTGGAAGACGAGACCCGGCTTCGCAGGGTGGCTCGGCTCAGCGGTATGGAGTACGAGGAAATGCGCGTCCGAGTTCTGGAGTTCCTCGATACGGACAGCTTCCACGTGTCCGTGGAGAGCAGTGCCCTGTTCCTGAACCCGCTGGTGGAATCGTGGGACATCGACCTCGCGACGTTCGCCATGGAGGTCGTCCTGAACCGCCGCGTCGTGTCGGATCCGGTCTGGAGACTCGAGTTCACTGCGCGCGAATCCGAACCGGCGTCCGTCGAGGAGCCGGGCTTTCGGGGATTCCTCGACGACCCCGCCCTCAGCGGGACGGCGACCGAAGAGGAGATCGATTTTCTGAGAAGGCTGGTATTCGAGCGCAGGCGGCCAACTCCCCTCTACTATTACCGGGAGCTGCAGAACCTCAGGGATCCGCTCCACTTCGACTAGACCCCCGTTCCTGGTACCGGTAGGAATCCGGGGGGCTTAGAATTGCTGTCGAGACCTCAGCCGCATCAAAGGAAGATCCGTATGGGATCGCAATCCATCACCAGCACCGTCCGCGGTGACGTGCTGCGTCCGGGCGAGTCGGCCTATGACGAGGCCCGAGCGATCTGGAACGGCCGGATCGACCGGCGACCCGCAGCGATCGTTCGCTGTCTGGATTCGGCCGACGTGGTCGCCGCGCTCGCCCACGCGCGGCGGAACGACGTCCCGGTCTCGATACGGGGCGGCGGCCACCACGTGGCGGGCTTCGCGCTCCGTGATGACGGCTTGGTGATCGATCTCTCGAGGATGAAGCAGGTTGAGGTCGATGCGGATCGTCGGACGGCTCGAATCGGGGCCGGCGTCCTCGCTCGCGAACTCAACGCGGCTACGCAGCCGTTCGGGCTGGCGACGACGGCGGCGCCCATCGTCTCGTGCGGAATGGCGGGGTACACACTCGGTGGCGGAATAGGATGGATCGCGCGGAAGCACGGGCTCGCGTGCGACAACCTCCTGTCCGTCGAGCTCGTTACGGCAGACGGGCGGATCGTCTCCGCCTCGGAGACCGAGAACCCTGACCTGTTCTGGGCGCTCCGCGGTGGGGGCGGCAATTTCGGTGTGGTCACCTCCTTCCAGTACCGGCTCCACGAGGTGGGCCCCGACGTCCTCTCGGGCCAGATCGTCCATCGCATGGACGGTGCGGCCGAGGTCCTGCGGTTCTACCGCGACTACATGCCCACGGCCCCGGACGAGTTCACCTGCATGCCCGTCGTATTCCGGTTGCCCGACGTACCCGAGGTGCCGGAAGCGCTGCGGGCCGAGACGGTTTTCGCGCTCGTACCGTTCTACGACGGGGACCCGGAGACGGGGAAGGAGGTGATCCGGCCGCTCCGCGAGGTGGGTTCTCCGATCATCGAGGACGTCGGGCCGGCTCCGTACGCCCATCTGCTGGACGACCTCGAATCGTCGATGTACGGTCCCGGGGAGCGCAACGCGTACGAGACGGCGTTCTTCGACGAGCTGCCGGACGCGGCGATCGAAAGCTTCGTCGAGCACGCGGCCCCGGTGCCGAGCGCCAACTCCAGCATTTTCCTCGAATGGCTCGGCGGGGCGATCGCCCGGGTCGATCCTGCGGCGACGGCGTATCCACATCGCCCCCGCCGGATGTGCCTCACGGCGGTGCCGAAGTGGCCGGATCCGGCCGATGACGCCGCGATGATCGGTTGGGCCACGCGGCTGTTCGACGCGCTGGCTCCGTACACGGCGGCGGGCCGATACGTGAATTACCTGGATCGTCGGGAAGGAGAGGAGCCGAAGACGGTGGATTCGGTCGAGGCCGTCACTCGTGACGCCTTCGGCTCGAACTACGACCGGCTCGCCGAGATCAAGGCGCGTTGGGACCCGGACAACGTGTTCCGCATGAACCACAACGTGCCTCCGGCGGACTGACAGTGCCGGGCTCTCCCGACATGAAGGACGCCGGCCCGGGGCCAGGACCCGGACCGGCGAATGGTGCCTCGGGCGCACCGGCGAGCGGGATCCTGCGTTCCTGACGTCCCGCCGACGACCTGTGTGGCCCGGTGGCCCGAGGGATCAGGGCACTTCGAACGTCTGCAACATACCCTTGCCCGCGGGGTCGGGTACCTCGGCGATCCAGGCGTAGCGTCCCGGCGTCAACAGGACGTTCATATACCCCGTTTCGCCGGCCGGCATCTCGTGCACGCCACCCAGGAACTCGGCGGGCGCTGGCGTCTCGAGGCCGTTCGGGTGCGTCCAGTTCATCCACTCCGCCAGCTCGTTCATGTCCTGGCCGTCTTCCAGCCGCACGAGGTGCACGTCGTGGCCGAGGAAGTGCTCGTGCACGATCTGGTCGGCGAAGTTGACTTCGACCGTGTGCCTGCCGGGTCGGACGTGTCCGTCCACCTGGATTCCGTCGGTGCTCGAGAGGTCGATCCGCAGGGTCGGCCGCGGCGCCTTTGCCGCAGAGGTCTCATTCGTCACGGTGATCTCGTGCACCATGCCGATGCCGGCGGGATTGTAGGAGTGAAAGCGGCCCCCGGTCTTCACGTAGCACTCGAGCAGGTAGGTGCCGGGCTCGAGGAAGACGGTGGTCTCCGCGCTTTCGCCCGCGGCGGTGAACCCCGGACCACCCAGGAACACGATGTCGGAGAACCAGGCGGGCAGCCGTCCGAAGGCGGCGAGCGCCGCATCGAGCTCTCCGGCGTTCAGCAGGTCCATACCCTCCTGGAAGATCGGCGCGACCTCCGCCTGCTGGTCTTCGAGATCCCTGCCTTCAGGCATTCGCTCGAGCACGGCGAAGTGCGTGTGGTCGCTGTTGTTCTCGAAGCGGAAGGTCGTCCAGCCCGACGGGATGGCGTCCGGACCCGACAGGCTGAGGTGGTTCGCCTCGATCTCCACCAGGCCCGGGCGTTGGGCCGCCAGGACGGCGGTCGACGACGACGCTTCTGTGTCGGTTGGTGTGCTTTCGCTACACGCAACCGCCACTGCGCCCGCCGCAACCGTCAGGACTGTGATGCTCCAATGAAGCTTTCCGATGTTACGCATGTCAGTTCTCCTCGTCAGGAATGGATGGATGCCCGGCCACACGCGGCATAGGTTAGCCGAGGATCGGCAACTGGCTCTTCGCCTGGAGTCAACTATGCGTCAACTGGGATCGGCGGCTGGATGGCACGCCTGAGGTTCTTCGGCGGCGCGGTCGTCGAGCGCGAGAAGAAGGCGTCCGGGGGCGGGATCTCGGCGCGGCGACATCCGCTCGCCCTGCTGGCCCTGTTGGCCTGCGCGCCTTCGCGTACCCTCACGCGCGCGAAGCTGGCCGGACTCCTCTGGCCGGATCGTCCGGAGTCCGCCGCCCGCAACCGCCTGAACAGTTGCATCTACAACGTGCGCAAAGACCTGGGTGAAGCGGCCTTGATCACGGAGGGCAAGGACGTACGCCTCGGCGAGGAGCTCGGCTGCGATGTCCTCGAGTTCCGCGAAGCGGTAGACGCGCAGGATCCGGCGCGCGCGGCTGATCTCTACATGGGGCCCCTGCTCGACGGCTTCTATCTATCCGACGCGCCGGAGTTCGAGAAGTGGCTGGATGGTTGTCGCGAGACCTATCGGCGGACCTATCACGAGGCTGTCGAGGAGCTTGCGATCGCTGCGATGGAGGCGGGCCGACCCACCGAGGCGGTCCGGCACTGGCGGGCACTGACACGCGACGAGCCCTTCGATTCGCGCCTCGCGGTCTGCCTCGTCGAGGCGCTCGAAGCGGCCGGTAGCACCGGGGCCGCCCTGCGGGCCGGGGAAGAGCACGTGCGCGTCATGCGCGAAGAATTCGGGCGCGAGCCGGGATCCGACCTGGCGACACTACTCGAGCGGATCCGGCGTGGCGCCTCGTCGTCATCGACCGCTACCTCCGGCCCAGGTCGCCCGCCGCGCGAGGCTGAGCTCCGCTACGTACAGGGGCGAGGCCGCCTCGACGAGCGGACCGAGCCCGGGCTCCGCCTGGCGGCGGCGCACTTTCAGGCCGCGATCGAGCTGCATGATGGGTACGCCGCCGCCTGGGCGGGCCTGGCCGATGCGCTCGATATGCTCCGGTTCTACGACTACGCGCCACCCGAGAATGCGCCCACGCCCCTTGTCGCCGCCCGCCGGGCGCTCGAGATCGACCCGGAGTGCGGGGAAGGGTGGGCGGCGCTCGGCATCGCGCACTCGCTTCGCCAGGAGGGGCCGGAGGCGGTGCGCGCCTTCGAGCGAGCGATCGAGCTCCGTCCGAGTCACGGCGAGGCCAACGCCTGGCTGGCCTGGGTGCTCGTACTGATGGGTCGACCGGCAGAGGCCGTCGCCCCCGGTCAGCGAGCCTCGGAGATCGAGCCGCTGGCCCCCGCCTACCGCGCCTACCTGGCCGAGGTCTGGCTGGTCAACGGCGAGCTCCACCGCGCGCTTCTCGAGGCGAGGAGGGCGGTCGAGATCCAGCCGAGTTACGGCCTCGCGCGCTTCATGCTCGCACTCGTCGAGTACCACGCCGGAGACGTCGAGGCCGCCCGCGCCGCCCTCGAGGGGATCGAGAGCGCCGTGCCGTTCGGGGGAACCCCACGCCACACGGAGATCCAGGCGCTGGGGGCGATCGTCCAGCCGCCGGAAAGCCGCAATGCCGCCGTCCGGGCCCGGCTGGCGAGTCTCGAGTCGGCACCGGCCCCCTCGCGCGACTCCGCCTCGATCGGACTGCTCCGGGCGGAGCTGGGTCACACTGACGCGGCCTTCGACGCCTTCGCCGCGGTGCGCACCTGGAGGGACTTCGCCGTCGAGTACGTCCGGTACTTCTTCCCCGACATCATGGCGCCAGTCCGCGCCGACCCGCGCTTCGAAGACCTCCTCGAAACGATCGATGCGGCCTGGGGCATCGGCTGAGCGCCACACCACGGTGCGTCGTCGTTGTCCTGGCCCGTCCGGGCTCAGGTCACCGCGCGCGGCAAGATGCCGCCCGGTCGGCCCCAGTGCGGGGTCACGTCCTGCTCGGAGAGGGGAAGGTCGGGCCGCGGCAGGACGAAACGCTCGGCCGGTGTCGAGTAGTAGAGACATCCCGCCTCGTCGGCGGGTCGGGCACGCGCGAAGTCGTCCGCCTCCGCGAGCGCCGCTCGCCAGGTCTCTCTGCCCGCCTCCAGGTCGAAGGGCCGGGCGAGGTCGAGGCGCGCCAGCTCCTCCGGGCGCACTCGTCCGCGGCGCTTCAGGAGCTCGAGAAGGGAATGGGGGGAGAAGCCGGGGTCCTTCCCGACGGCCGCCCACACGAGGCCTGCCAGCGGCAGAATGCGCTCGTGGGCGAACAGGATGTCGACGAAATCCCGGGGCTCGTCGCGTCCGGCGAGCACGAGTGTCTTGTTGATCGCGAGATCCAGATCGTGGAGCACGTAGCCGCCGAACTCGTCACGAACCGGCGGCAGGAAGCGCCAGGCGCTCTCGTGGGCCCAGTCGATGCGCGTGGTGTCGAGCTCGCCATCGGCGCCGCCATTCCCCTCGTCATTTCCGGATCGCGATACGATCGCGCGAATGAACCCGGGCTGGCTGAGTTCTACTCGAACCTCGTGACCGGCGTCGACCAGCAGTCGCGAATCGGCCTCGAAGGCTTCGGCCACGCGTTCCGACGAGTCGTGAAAGAAGTCGAGGTCGCGGCTGTAGCGGGTGGAATTGGGAGAGAAATGCATCGCCGCGCCCCCGGCGAGGTAGCTGTCGGGCGACCGTGTCGTGGCCAGCAGCGCCAGGATCTCGCGCTGGTAGTCGGTCAGGGGCACAGGGATCGGCCCTTCCGCCAGGCCTCGCGGTTGCCGTGTTTCATCAGCGTTTCCGCCACCCACGGGACGTCCTCGAGAGTGATTTCGAGTTCGGGGGAATACGGCCAGAAGCAGGACGCGTGAAAGTGCCGGTACGCGCGACGGGCCTCCCGGAGTCGCACCATGTCGCGCGCCGTCTCGGAATCGAGGGTTCGCCGGCTCTTCCGTCCCCCCCTGCGCCCGATCTCTGCCAGATAGGCGCGAATTTTCTCATCCATGGTCATAACATAAGCCGCTTATGACATGTGCGCCATGTCCGGTAGTGGCCGGCTGACGGGCGTTCGCACCGGCTCGGCAGCCGCCCGCGCCACCGGTGTTTTGTGGGCCATCTGCGACGCACGTTAATCACGTCGTGCTCGGGGCGGTCTCCGGCGAGGGACTGGCTGTTGCCGAACCGCGCGATGATGTGGGCAAGTGTCACCGCTGACTGCTGCGACGGTCGCTGGCACTCCTCAGCCTCCGCCTGGCAACCGTCACATCGCGACTCGCGCCGTGAATCCGAGCGTCCCTCCGTCGGCCGGGCTGACCGTCGGGATGACCGAGACCGATGTCGATTTCTGCTTTCGCAGCTCCTCGTTTCTCGATGTCACGTGGTCATCGACCGAGGCGATGTCGTGGACGGCGCTGGCGATCAGGCCGGCGCCGGTCGCGAGAAGCACGGCCGTGACCGCGCCTTCGTTCTCGCACCCCCATCCGTCGCCGCAGAGCGCCAACGCCAGGAGACCGCCTCCGACGCCGATCCCGCTCCGCAGGCCGACGCCGGCCCAGCCCCGGCTGCCCACGCCGCCGGTCCAGTAGCCCGTCGCCGGACCCAGGTAGAGGCCGAACGCGAGCAACGGGTTCTCCACCCCGGCCGCGAACAGGCCGATGCCGGCCGCCGTGGGCACAACGGTGGCAGCGAGCGACGTGCGGGTCGACGCCGCCGGGGACTTCAGTTCCGGTGCTTCGATCGTCTCGATCGTCGTCTCGACCGCCTCCTCGGCCCCTGTTTGCTGCATCGACGAGTCGCGACCGGGATCCTGCGCGTGGCCCGGTACCGGGAGCACGGCGCTGGTCATGACGAGGCCGATGAGAATGGAGGGTATGGGCCGGAGACGCGGTCGCGCGCTTCCGGTGCGATCTCGCCGTGGGGTACTCCGCGAACTGTTGCTCATCTCTCCTCCGCTGGTCGTGGTCTACGATTTCGACGAAGGAGATCGTGGCCCAGGCCCGTCAAGTGGCGGTCAAGCTCCCCATCCGCCCTTGCGGCCCCTCGCCCGCCCGCACATCATCGCACCCGACAGATGCGGCGATGGAGTTCGCCCGACCGCGGCCGTTCGGGCCGCTGATGACTCCTCCCACCGGTGATGCCCGGTCGGGAGGATTTCTTCTTTGGAGGATGCATGACCCTGCTCTACGTTGCGCTGGGAGGAGCCGCCGGGGCCGTCGCCCGCTACGGGCTGGGCGGCTGGGTGCAGGGCCTGGCCGGCTTCGGCTTCCCCTGGGGCACGTTCGTCGTGAACCTCCTGGGATCGCTGCTCATCGGCTTCGCCGTTCGGTACCTCGAGGCCGTGCGCCTGGCGCCCGATATGCGCGCCCTGGTCACGATCGGGCTCCTCGGCGCCTTCACCACGTTCAGCACCTTCACCTTCGAGACGGTGGCGCTACTCGAGGATGGGGCCTGGGGACGCGCCGGCGCCTATGCCGTCGGGAGCCTCTTCCTGGGCCTGGCCGCCGTCTACGTCGGGATGACGGTGGCGGGCCAGTACCTGCACGCGAGGATCTGACGATGTCCGAGCACTTCGAGGGCGAACGCACGCTCATGCGGATCTTCATCGGCGAGAGCGATCGCTGCGAGGAAGGAGCCCACCGCGGGAAGCCCCTGTACGAGGCGCTCCTGCTGACGTTGCGCGAGCGCGGGTTCGCCGGCGCCACGGTGCTACGCGGGATCGCGGGCTTCGGCGCGAGCGCGAAGGTCCACACCGACCGCATCCTCCGTCTGTCGCTCGACTTGCCGATCGTCATCGAGGCGGTCGACACCGAGGAGAAGATCCGCGAGATTCGCCCCGAGCTCGACCGGATGATCGGCGGTGGGCTGATCACGCTCGAGCGAGCGAGGGTCATCCTGTACCGGCCGGCGGTAGAGGGTTCTTAGCTACCGCCCATCGCCCCGCCGGTCTCCAGCGGGAGGCGCCCTTCACCCGCCTCCAGCCGTTCGAGTCCGGCGCCGCGATGGGCCAGCTTGATAGCGCCCCGGAAGAGCGCGTTGACGGCGCCCCCCCCTCCGCGTCGCAGGAAGGTTTTCATGGCGTTCCCGTGGTTAAGATGCCGCCCTCGACCAGGTCCGCCATCAGCCGGAGCACGACGCCCGGCACGGAGTCGGTGTGCCGCCGCTCTTCCTCGCGCCAGTCGTGACGGGTATCCCAGTGCTTGCCGTCGAACAGGAGCCACGCGCCCAGCGGCACGCGTCCCTCGAGCCGCTCGCAGGGATACGGGGGCGGTTGCTGCCCCGGCGGACGTCCCGCGTACCAGACCCGACACTCGCCGGGCGGCGGATAGTGGCCTGGGGGAATGAAGCCGGGGCCGCGTCCTTCGACGGGCCTGACCGACGCGCGACTCTCGTCCACGACGACGATGTCGCCTCCGGAGCCCGGATGGCTGCGCGAGGAGCACGCCGCGACGGCGAGCGTAATCCCGAGAACGAAACGGGCCGGGCGCCGGCCCGGTCAGCCTCCACTCAGCTCGCTTCGCGCCTCACCCGCCACTTGCGCCACAGGAGCCAGCTGACACCGAGCACGGCCAGCACCATGAGGGGGCCGGTGAACAGCATGAACAGGGCGCGGTCCTTCGTCGCCTCGAACTCGCGGATGCCCTGGTCCTCGTCCCGGATCCGGGCGAGGTGGCCCAGTACGTCGGCGTAGCCGTACCACCACGCGTAGTCCGGGCTCATGTGGAAGGCGCCCTTGTACGACTTGAGGTTCGAGAAGAGGCCGGCGAGCCAGTGCTGGGCGAGGCCGCCGGGGAGCTCGGTGGCGCTGAACCGCCGACCGGCCAGTAGTCCCGCGGCGAGCTGTCCGTGGCCCGCCTCGATGAGCTCGGGATTTAGATCGGCGTGACATTCCGCGCAGGAGGCGGAGTCCTGCTCTCCGGTCGGCACGTCGGCGCGCAGCGGCTAGGTACGGTAGAAGGGAGCCGCATCCGTCGGAAAGCTAGAAGCGACCGGATCGGGGAGTCAACGAGCGGCCTGGCGTCGTACGCCGAGCCTTCGCGGACGCTCAGGTGGCGCCCGCAACCAGCTCCGCCGGTTCGTGGTCGGCGCAGTCCACCCTGAGATTGCGGTCGCCGAAGGGCGCGTCGACGAAGGCACAGTGGTGCGGCCGTTCCGGATCGTCGTGGACATCGGGCCGGAAGTAGCGGCAGGTGACGCACATCCGGGCGGGCGAGATGCGACCGCGTTCCTGGAGTCCGCGGATGACTTTGAGGAGCGCCTTCAGCAGCACCGCCTCCTCGTCCGGATCGAGCACGTCGACCGCATCGATCAGGAGGTCGGGCCATTCCGCCAGCTCGCGGGCCTCCGCCCGCCCGGCGTCGGTGAGGCTCAGCGCCACCGCCCGGGCGTCGTCCGCGGCCGGCTCCTTCCGGACGAGCCCTTTCCGCTCGAGCGCCGTCACGGAGGCGGAGACGGTCGGGGCCGAGACGCCGAGGCGGTCGGCGACGTCCGAAAGTCGGAGTCCCGATCCGTCCGCCCGCGGCCGCAGGACGACGAGCACCTGCGCCTGGGTGGGGTTCAGCCCCCGGGGCGCCGTCTCCTTCCAGGCTTCGCCCCGAAGCGCCAGGCCGATCTTCGAGAGCGCGACGAGCGTCCGCTCGGCGAGCCCCTCTTCGTCTACGAATCGGGCGGTCTCGTCGGTCACTCCGTCTCTCCTCCGGTCACGCGGTACGGCAGGCTGAGGTCGCCCGACAGCACCTCGTAGACGTGATACACGCCGAGCAGCGGCCGGCTCTCGTCGGAGGTGTTCACCTCCATGTAGGCCGTCACGGCGTCGAAGGTGAAGGCCCGCCGGCCGCCGACGCGGTCGAGCGGCACCGCGACCCGGAGGGCCGCCCCGTCGAGGACGACGGAAAAGCCGGGCGAGTCGAGGTAGATCGGCATCCCCGGATTCGTCGGGGGCAGGTCCCGTTCGATCTGCTGCGTCTCCTTAACCGTGAGGCCGCCGGGCACGCGCTCATCGGGTACCAGCACGACCCAGTGGGTGTGGAAGCGGAGCCCGTCGTCGTCGTAGTCGCCGTCGCCGTCCTCGTCCCACAGGGGCGTATCGTCGAAGTCGGGGTGCGACGTGGCCGCCAGCGCCACCACGCCCTCCCCGGCCGCGAAGCCGACGTCCTCGGCGTCGAGCGACGTGGGGAATACGTAGCCCAGGACGGGGGCGCCGTCCATCCCGCCTCGCGCTTCCGGTGTCGTGGCTCCCGCGATGCCGGCCACTTCCTGCTCGAATACGAGGAGCTGGAGGTCGGGCACGTAGTCGATGCTCGCGGCCGTGATCTCGAGGTCGTCGGTGCCCGGCGTGGGAGTCACCTCCTGGGCGGAGGCCGCCGGGGCCAGGACCATGAAAAAGAAGACCGTGAAGGCGAAGGCGGAAAGACGTTGAAGATCCACACGCATGATGAGCTCCGGTTCGCATTAATAGTTAGGATTACTAACTAATGATACCGGGACTCTACTCGCTCACTTCGGCGGGTGCAAGGGGAGCGGCGGTCCGAACCCGGGGGCGAGGTCCTGCCTGAGCAGCACACCGGCATTGCTTCCTCCTCCCTGGCGGGTTCTCGCGGGCTGCCCCTCTTTCGAGGGCCTTCATGTCGGTAGACGAGAACTAGCGGTGGATCGCGCCACGCGGTGGATGTACACTCAGAAAAAGCGCTCTCGCCTCACGCGCATGCCGAGCTGTCCACTTTCCGCCCAGGAGGCATCGATGTCGCCGCGTTCACCGTCCCTGATCCTCGTCGTCCTGGCCGCCCTGGCGACGCCGCCCTCATCGGCCGCCGCCCAGTCGGTCGAGGCCTCTCGTGCCGACGACGCCTCGGAGCTCGTTGCCGAAGCCGCTCCGGAATCGTCCCCGGCCCCCGCACTCGCCGCCTTCGACCGCCGTCCCGTCGCCACCTACTCGATCGTCGCCCGCGATCCTGCGACGGGCGAGCTCGGCGTCGCCGTGCAGTCGCACTGGTTCAGCGTCGGGCCGATCGTCCCCTTCGCGGAGGCCGGCGTCGGCGCGGTCGCGACGCAGTCCTTCGTGGACCCTTCGTACGGTTCGCTGGGCCTCGAACTCATGAAGGCGGGCCGTCCCGCGCCCGACGCCCTGGCCGGGCTGGTGCGCGCCGACGCGAACCGGGAGGTGCGGCAGGTCGCGATGATCGACGCCGAGGGGCGTGTGGCGGCCCACACGGGCGAGAACGCGATCATCGCGGCGGGCCACCAGGTCGGCGAGAACTACAGTGTCCAGGCGAACATGATGGAGCGCGCCACCGTGTGGCCCGCGATGGCGGAGGCGTTCGAGAGCGCCGAGGGCGACCTGGCGGCCCGCATGCTGGCCGCGCTGCAGGCGGCGCAGGCCGAGGGCGGCGACATCCGGGGGCGGCAGTCGGCGGCGCTCCTCGTCGTCAGCGGCGATCCGACCGGTCTGCCGTGGGTCGACCGCATTTTCGACCTGCGGATCGAGGACCATCCGCGGCCGCTCGAGGAGCTCGCTCGGCTCCTGCATCTCGCGCGCGCCTACCGGGAGATGAACGCCGGCGACGAGGCGATGACGACGAACGACGTCGCCGCCGCGATCCGGCACTACGACCGGGCCTCCGCGATGGTCCCGGACAACGCCGAGATGGTCTACTGGACGGCCGTCACTCTCGCATCGGAGGGCCGCGTCGAGGAGTCGCTGCCGCGATTCGAGCGCGCCTTCGCGGCGGATTCGCGCTGGGCGGTGCTGACGGCCCGGCTGCCGGCGGCCGGCCTGCTGCCCGACGACCCGGAGTTGCTGGAGACGATCCTGTCGGTCGAGGGCGGGGAGCCCGGGATCGAAGAATGGCGCTACCTGGCGGAAGAGGGGCTGGTCACGGGGCCGTGAATGCCCCGGCGCCGGAGCCGACCCACGCTATTCGCTTCCCGGTAGCGGTTCGAAGCCCTGCGCCCGGAAGTCGTCGTCGAAGGCGAAGGCGGAGCGCAGACCCAGTCGCCGCATGACCAGGAAGCTGGTGCAGTCGACGAGGCTGAGATTCCGTCGATCAGCTGAGAGCAATGCCTGGACGGCAGCGCGGTGATCCTCCTCCGTCACGTATACCGTTCGTATAGCGGGCAGTAGTCGGTCCGCGAGTGCCCGAACGGCGTCCATCCCGAGTCGGCCCTGAACGAGAGCGAACGTCTCGACGAGGACATAGTTGGTCGTGACGATCGCCTCGTCCTCCGTGAGCAGTGCATCCAGGGTCTCCGCCGCTCGAGCGTGGAAGTCGTCGTCAGCGTCGAGTACGGCGTAGAGGGCCGACGTGTCGACGAAGGCCGTCATGCCCTGAAGGCACCGGTCAGGTGATCGTCGTGACGCCGCGCGACGTCGCCACGACCGGATCGAAACTGTCCCGCGACCTCCCGGGCCCTTCGCGTCGTCTCGGCCGGGGACGCCTCTCCCGCGACCCAGGCCTCGACCGCCCTACGAACGATCTCTGAGACGGAGACCTCTTCGCGCGCGGCCCGGCCGCGCAGAGCCGCGAGCTGCTCCTCCGTAAACTGCACCTGGGTGCGGATCATCTGTCGAACCCTCATGAGGTATGATGTAAGAATTGGCATCATTACATCATAAACTACCCACCGACCTCGGGAAGTTCCGCGCCGGGACTCTCGCGAGCCGTGCTCTTCGAACTGTACAGGTGTACACTCAGAAGGAACGCCCCCGGGCCATCCGCGGGGGAAGGAAGCACTGGCAGCTACTCGCGTCCCATGAAGTCGATGTACGTCCCGAATCCACTTCCGTCACAGCGCCACCTCTTCGACCTCCCCGCGGATGTCGCCTACCTGAACTGCGCGTATCTCTCGCCGCAGCTCCGCTCCGTCACCGAGGCCGGTCTCGCCGCCGTGCCGCGCAAGGCGCGTCCGTGGGAGCGGTCGGTCCCGGAGGGCT